>NZ_JBEPFC010000002.1:0-176106 GCF_040301705.1 Streptomyces sp. NPDC000151
ATCTCCGTGATGATCACCCGGGCGCCCTGGCCGCGCAGCGACTCCGCACAGCCCTTGCCCACATCGCCGTACCCGCACACGACGGCGGTCTTGCCGCCGATCAGCACGTCGGTGGCGCGGTTGATGCCGTCGATCAGCGAGTGCCGGCAGCCGTACTTGTTGTCGAACTTCGACTTCGTCACGGCGTCGTTCACATTGATCGCCGGGAAGAGCAGGGTGCCGTCCCGGTGCATCTCGTACAGACGGTGGACACCGGTCGTGGTCTCCTCCGTCACACCGCGGATCTCCGAGGCGAGGGCGGACCAGTCGAGGGTGCTGGACTTGAGCAGGGCGCGCACGACGGCCAGTTCATCATTGGACGCCTCGGGCAGCTTGCCGGTCTTCTGCTTCTCGACGCCGAGGTGCACGAGCATGGTGGCGTCACCGCCGTCGTCCAGGATCATGTTCGGCCCCGGCGCGTCCGGCCACGTGAGCGCCTGCTCGGTGCACCACCAGTACTCCTCCAGCGACTCGCCCTTCCAGGCGAAGACCGGGATGCCGGCGGCGGCGATGGCGGCCGCGGCGTGGTCCTGGGTGGAGAAGATGTTGCAGGAGACCCAGCGCACCTGGGCGCCCAGCGCGATCAGCGTCTCGATCAGCACGGCCGTCTGGACCGTCATGTGCAGCGAGCCGGTGATGCGGGCGCCGGCCAGCGGCTGGGCGGCGGCGTACTCCTTGCGGATCGCCATCAGACCGGGCATCTCGTGCTCGGCGAGGGTGATCTCCTTGCGGCCGAAGGCGGCCAGGGAAAGGTCGGCGACCTTGAAGTCGGTGAACTCAGCGGGCATGAAGGCTCCTTGAGGTGGTGACACTGCGGTGGATCTCGACCGCGGCCGTCGAGCGGTTGAGGGTGATGTAGTGGAGTCCGGGCGCGCCTTCGGCGAGCAGGCGCGTGGCCATCTCCGTGGCGTACTCGACGCCGATGCGGTGGCCGTCGGCAGGCCGGTCGCGGGCGGCCTCCAGGCGGTGCGCCAGGTCTTCGGGGAAGGCGGCGCCGCTCAGCTCGGCGAACCGGCGGATCTGCCGTACGTCCGTGGCCGGCATGATCTCGGGAATGATCGGCGTATCGCAGCCCGCGGCGGCCACCCGATCCCGGAACCGCAGATAGTCCTCGACGTGGAAGAACATCTGGGTGACCGCGTAGTCGGCACCCGCCCGGCACTTGGCCACGAAGTGGCGGACCTCGCTGTCCCAGTCGGCGGAGCGCGGATGCCGCTCGGGAAAGGCCGCCACACCGATGGTGAAGTCGCCCAACGAGCGGATCAGCTCGACGAGTTCGTACGCGTACGTCAGGCCCTGCGGGTGCGGCGTCCACGCTGCGCGCAGATCACCGGGTGGGTCGCCGCGCAGCGCGAGTACGTCGTGAATGCCCGCGTCGGCGTACCGGCCGATGATGGCCCGCAGCTCGGCGACCGAGTGCCCGACGGCGGTCAGGTGGGCCACCGGGCGCAGCGTCGTCTCCTCGGCGATGCGCCGGGTCACCTCGATCGTGCGGTCCCGCGAGGAGCCTCCGGCGCCGTACGTCACGGACACGAAGTCCGGCGACAGGGCCTCCGCCCGCCGGATCGCCTCCCACAGCACCCGCTCGCCCGCCGGCGTCTTGGGCGGGAAGAACTCGAAGGAGAAGGTCGGCCCGGCCTTCACGCCCGCCTCCCGGCGTTGAAGTAGCCCGCCTCGGGGTGGTGCACGACGATGGCGTCGGTGGACTGCTCGGGATGGAGCTGGAATTCCTCCGAGAGGACGACCCCGATGCGCTCCGGCCGCAACAGGTCCGCGATCTTCGCGCGGTCCTCCAGGTCCGGGCAGGCCGGATAGCCGAGGGAGTAACGGCACCCCTGGTACTCGGTACGCAACATCCCGTCGAGGGATCCGGGTTCGTGGTTCGCGATGCCGAGTTCGGTCCGGACCCGGGCGTGCCAGTACTCGGCGAGCGCCTCGGCCAACTGCACGGACAGGCCGTGCAGTTCCAGGTAGTCGCGGTAGGAGTCGGCCGCGAACAGCTTCGCGGTCTCCTCGCCGATCTTCGAGCCGACGGTGACGACCTGCAGGCCGACCACGTCGGTCTCGCCGGACTCCTCCGGGCGGAAGAAGTCCGCCAGGCACAGGCGGCGGCCGCGGCGCTGGCGCGGGAAGGTGAAGCGGATACGTTCCGTTCCCTCTTCGTCGAGGATGATCAGGTCGTCGCCTTTGGAGACGCAGGGGAAGTAGCCGTGGACGACGGCGGCTTCGAGGAGGTTGTCCGTACGGAGCCGGTCCAGCCACATGCGCAGCCGTGGCCGGCCCTCGGCCTCGATGGTGTTCTTCCTCAGGCCCCACTGGCCCTTGAAGAGCGCGCCTTCGTCCAGCCAGGAGGCGTAGTCGGCGAGCTGGATGCCCTTGACGACGCGGGTGCCCCAGAACGGCGGGGTCGGGATGGGGTTGTCGGTGGCCACGTCGGAGCGGACGGAGCCCTCCTGCGGGCGCGGCTCCTCGATCTGGAGAGTGGATGACTTGACCCGGCGCTGCTTGAGTTCGGGCAGGGTGGCGCCGGGCACGCCGCGCTTGACCGCGATCAGGGCGTCCATCAGGCGCAGGCCCTCGAACGCGTCGCGGGCGTAGCGGACCTCGCCCTCGTAGATCTCGTGCAGGTCCTGCTCGACATATGCGCGGGTCAGGGCGGCGCCGCCGAGGATGACGGGGAAGTCGGCGGCCATCTTGCGCTGGTTGAGCTCTTCCAGGTTCTCCTTCATGATCACCGTGGACTTCACCAGCAGCCCGGACATGCCGATCACGTCGGCCTTGTGTTCCTGGGCGGCCTCCAGGATCGCGGCGACGGGCTGCTTGATGCCGAGGTTGACCACGTTGTAGCCGTTGTTGGACAGGATGATGTCCACCAGGTTCTTGCCGATGTCGTGGACGTCGCCGCGGACGGTGGCCAGCACGATGGTGCCCTTGCCCTCATCGTCGGTCTTCTCCATGTGCGGCTCCAGGTAGGCCACCGCGGTCTTCATGACCTCGGCGGACTGGAGCACGAACGGCAGCTGCATCTGCCCGGAGCCGAACAGCTCACCGACCACCTTCATGCCCTCAAGGAGGGTGTTGTTGACGATGTCGAGGGCGGGCGTGTCCTGGAGCGCCTCGTCGAGGTCGGCCTCCAGGCCGTTGCGTTCACCGTCGATGATGCGGCGCTTGAGACGCTCCTCCAGCGGAAGGGCCAGGAGTTCCTCGGCCTTGCCCGCCTTCATCGACTTCATGTTGACGCCCTCGAATAGCGCCATGAGCTTTTGCAGGGGGTCGTAGCCCTCGGCGCGGCGGTCGTAGATCAGGTCGAGGGCGACCTTGACCTGCTCCTCATCGAAGCGCGCGATGGGCAGGACCTTGCTCGCGTGCACGATCGCGGAATCCAGGCCGGCCTTGACGCACTCGTCGAGAAAGACGGAGTTGAGCAGGACACGGGCGGCCGGGTTCAGGCCGAAGGAGATGTTGGACAGGCCCAGCGTGGTCTGTACGTCCGGGTGGCGCCGCTTCAGCTCCCGGATCGCCTCGATCGTCGCGATGCCGTCCTTACGCGACTCCTCCTGACCGGTGCAGATGGTGAAGGTCAGGGTGTCGATGAGGATGTCGGACTCGTGGATGCCCCAGTTGCCGGTCAGGTCCTCGATGAGCCGCTCGGCGATGGCGACCTTGTGCTCGGGCGTGCGGGCCTGGCCCTCCTCATCGATGGTCAGCGCGATCAGCGCCGCGCCGTGCTCCTTGGCCAGCGCGGTGACCTTCGCGAAGCGGGACTCGGGCCCGTCACCGTCCTCGTAGTTCACCGAGTTGATGACCGCGCGGCCGCCCAGCTTCTCCAGCCCGGCCTCGATGACCGGCACCTCGGTGGAGTCCAGCACGATCGGCAGCGTGGAGGCGGTGGCGAAGCGGCCCGCCAGCTCCTCCATGTCGGCCACGCCGTCGCGGCCCACGTAGTCCACGCACAGGTCCAGCATGTGCGCGCCCTCACGGATCTGGTCCCGCGCCATCTCCACGCAGTCGTCCCAGCGGGCCTCCAGCATCGCCTGGCGGAACTTCTTCGAACCGTTGGCGTTGGTGCGCTCGCCGATCGCCAGATACGAGGTGTCCTGACGGAAGGGCACATGGGCGTACAGGGATGCCGCCCCGGCTTCCGGGCGCGGTTCCCGGGCCACCGGCTCGGCTCCGTGGACCCGCGCGACGACCTCGCGCAGGTGCTCGGGCGTGGTGCCACAGCAACCGCCGACCAGCGAGACCCCGTAATCCCGTACGAACCCCTCCTGGGCGTCCGCCAGTTCAGTAGCGGTGAGTGGATAATGCGCGCCGTCCTGGCCCAGCACCGGCAGCCCCGCGTTGGGCATGCAGGACAGCAGCACGCCCGCATGTCGTGCCAGGTAGCGCAGGTGCTCGCTCATCTCGGCCGGCCCGGTCGCGCAGTTCAGGCCGATCATGTCGATGCCCAGCGGCTCCAGGGCGGTCAGCGCGGCGCCGATCTCGGAGCCCAGCAGCATGGTGCCGGTGGTCTCCACGGTCACCGAGCAGATGATCGGCAGGTTGGTGCCGGTGACCTCCAGCGCCCGGCGGGCACCCAGGATGGCGGCCTTGGTCTGCAGCAGGTCCTGGGTGGTCTCCACCAGCAGCGCGTCCGCGCCGCCGGCGATCATGCCCTCGGCGTTCTGCTGATAGGCGTCCCGCAGCGTGCGGTAGGGGGCGTGGCCCAGAGTGGGCAGCTTGGTGCCCGGGCCCATCGAGCCCAGCACCCAGCGCTGCTGCCCGGTGGAGGCGGTGAACTCATCCGCCACCTCACGGGCGATGCGCGCACCGGACTCGGACAGCTCGAAGACCCGCTCGGGAATGTCGTACTCGCCCAGCGCCGCATGGTTCGCGCCGAAGGTGTTGGTCTCCACACAGTCCACGCCCACCGCGAAGTACTCCGCATGCACGGAGCGGACGATGTCCGGGCGGGTGATGTTCAGGATCTCGTTGCAGCCCTCGAGCTGCTGGAAGTCCTCCATGGAGGGGTCCTGGGCCTGGAGCATGGTGCCCATGGCTCCATCGGCGACCACCACGCGCGAGGCCAGCGCCTCGCGGAAGGCGTCGATGCGGGCGGTGTCGTACCGGGAAGTCACGAGGCCTCCCCGAGCCCCGGTGCGAACTGCGCCGCCGTTTCCGGTCCGTACGCCTCGGCGACCCGCTCCAGCAGTTCCGCGGGCAGCAGCTTGTACTCCTGGGTGCCGACCGACTCCAGTACCGTCGTGGCGACCGCGCAGCCCAGCTGGGCCGCGCGCCGGTACGGCCACTGCCAGGCCAGGCCTGCGAGGAAGCCGGCGCGGAACGCGTCGCCCGCGCCCGTGGGGTCGGCGATGTCGTCGGTGGGCACGGCGGGTATGTGCAGTTGCGGTTCGCCGGCGCGCGTGAGGCGTGCGCCGTCCGCGCCGAGCGTGGTGATCCAGGTGCCTACGTGGTCGAGTACGGCGGCGGTGCTCCAGCCGGTCCGTTCCTGCAGCAGCGCGGCCTCGTACTCGTTGGTGAAGAGCAGGCGCGCGCCGGCGACGAGGGACCGGGTCTGTGCGGGGGAGAGGCGGGCCAGTTGCTGTGAGGGATCGGCGGCCACCGCGATGCCCTCGGCGTGGGCGGTCGCGGTGTGCCGGAGCATGGCCTCGGGGGCATCGGCGCCGATGAGGGCGAGGTCGAGTCCGCCGGCGCGACGGGCGACCGCGGCGAGGTCGATGTCACGCGCCTCGGCCATGGCCCCGGCGTAGAAGGTGGCGATCTGGTTCTGGTCGGTGTCGGTCGTGCACATGAAGCGGGCGGTGTGCAGGTGCTCGCTGATGCGTACGGAGCCGGTGTCGACCCCGTCGGCCGCCAGCCGTGCTGCGTACTCGGTGAAGTCCGCGCCGGCGGCCCCGACCAGGACGGGCCGCAGGCCCAGTCGGCCCAGGCCGCAGGCGATGTTGGCGGCCACTCCGCCCTGGCGGACCTCCAGGTGGTCGGCGAGGAAGGACAGCGAGACCCGGTCCAGCCGGTCGGCGATGAGCTGTTCGGTGAAGCGGCCGGGGAAGGCCATCAGATGGTCGGTGGCGATCGATCCGGCGACGGCGATCTGCACGGTTCTCTCCTTGCCTGCGGGGTGGGGCGTGGGCGTTTCGGCATACGGGGAGGGGCAGGGATCGAGAATGCGCCAGGGCCGGCCCGGTCAGCGCGGTACCGGCCCTGTACGACGAACACGGCTCGGGCGAAGCCGACTACGGCTCGGGCGGAGCCTCGGGTGGAGCCGGGGGCCGCTCAGGCGGTGACCCCGGCTGCCGCGCGGAGCTCGGCCACGCGGTCGGTGCGCTCCCAGGTGAAGTCCGGGAGCTCGCGGCCGAAGTGGCCGTACGCGGCGGTCCCCGCGTAGATGGGGCGGAGCAGGTCCAGGTCGCGGATGATCGCGGCGGGGCGGAGGTCGAAGACCTTGCCAATGGCCTGCTCGATCGCCGCGGCCTCCACGGTCGCGGTGCCGAAGGTCTCGACGAAGAGGCCGACCGGCTCGGCCTTGCCGATCGCGTAGGCGACCTGCACCTCGCAGCGTCGCGCCAGCCCGGCCGCGACGACGTTCTTGGCGACCCAGCGCATCGCGTAGGCGGCGGAGCGGTCGACCTTGGAGGGGTCCTTGCCGGAGAAGGCGCCGCCGCCGTGCCGGGCCATGCCGCCGTACGTGTCGATGATGATCTTGCGGCCGGTCAGGCCCGCGTCGCCCATCGGGCCGCCGATCTCGAAACGCCCGGTCGGGTTCACGAGGAGGCGGTAACCCTCGATGTCGAGCTTGATGCCGTCCTCGACCAGTTCGTTCAGTACGTGCTCGACGACGAACCCGCGGATGTCGGGGGCGAGCAGCGAGTCCAGGTCGATGTCGCTCGCGTGCTGCGAGGAGACGACCACGGTGTCCAGGCGGACCGCGCGGTCACCGTCGTACTCGATGGTGACCTGTGTCTTGCCGTCGGGGCGGAGGTAGGGGAGCGTGCCGTTCCTGCGGACCTCGGACAGGCGGCGGGAGAGCCGGTGGGCAAGGCTGATGGGCAGCGGCATCAGTTCCGGGGTCTCGTCGGTCGCGTAGCCGAACATCAGGCCCTGGTCGCCGGCGCCCTGCCGGTCCAGCGCGTCGTCGGACCGGCCGTCGGAGGCGGCCCCCTCGACCCCCTCAGCCCCCTCGACCCGCTTCTCGTACGCGGTGTCCACGCCCTGGGCGATGTCGGGGGACTGCGCGCCGATGGAGAGCGACACGCCGCAGGAGGCGCCGTCGAAGCCCTTGGCGGAGGAGTCGTAGCCGATCTCCAGGATCTTCTCGCGTACGAGCTGGGCGATGGGCGCGTACGCCGTGGTGGTGACCTCGCCGGCCACATGGACCAGTCCGGTGGTGATCAGCGTCTCCACCGCGACACGGGAGGCGGGGTCCTGACGCAGTAGCGCATCGAGGATCGTGTCGCTGATCTGGTCGGCGATTTTGTCGGGATGGCCCTCGGTCACGGACTCCGAGGTGAACAGCGTTGAGGCCATGGGATCTCCGTAAGTTGTTGGGCAGCCCGGGAGGGCCGGGTCTGGCCGAGCGAGTCAAGGCGCCACGGGCATACGTACATTGACGGGCCGTCAGGGCGTATCAGGCTGCCTCGCGCTTGCGCAGCCGCAGCGCACGCCAGGTCGCGTCCGCGGTCCAGCCGCCGTCCACCGGCAGGGCCGTGCCGTTGACATACGCGCTGAGATCGGGGTCGGCGAGGTAGGCGACGGCCTCGGCGATGTCGTTGGGGGAGGCGAAGCGGGCGAGCGGCACGCGGTCGACGATGTCCTCCGGCGTGTAGGCGCCCGAGGCGAGGTCGGCCTCGTCCATCTCGGTCTTGACGAAGCCGGGGCAGACGGCGTTGACACGGATGCCGCGTCCGCCCCACTCCACGGCCAGGGTGCGGGTGAGGCCGAGCACGCCGTGCTTGCTGGCGTTGTAGGCGACCCGGTCGGGGATGCCGCCGAGGCCCGCGATGGAGGCGATGTTGACGATTGTCCCGGGCGCGTCGGAGTCGAGCATGGCCGTGCCGAAGGCCCGGCTGAGCAGGAACGGGCCGGTGAGATTGACGTCGAGTATCCGGCGCCACTGGGCGGCCCCGGTCGTCTCGGCCGGGGCGATCATCCCGATGCCGGCGTTGTTGACCAGGACGTCGACCCGGCCGAAGCGGTCGAGGACCTCGTCCTTGGCGGCGGCCACGGCGGCCTCGTCGGAGACGTCGGCCGTGATGCCGATGGCCTCGGTTCCCGCAGCTCGTACGGCGTCGAGGGCGTCGAGGGTCTCCTTGGGGTGCTCCAGGTCGATCAGGGCGAGCGAGTAGCCCCGGGCGGCGAGGACTTCGGCGATGCGACGGCCGATCCCCTGGCGCGCGCCGGTGACGACGGCGACTCTGGCGTTGGCGTTCATACCGTTCTTCATGGGCTCCAGCGTCGCTGTGGCGGCCGTGCGGCCACATCCGGCGAAGGTGACAGCGGGCACTGTGCTTTGGGGACACGGGCCGTGGCGCGGTGGCGCACGGTCGGCGCGCCAAGGAGGCACAGTCGGCGCACCAAGGGGGCAGGACCGGTGCGCCGAGGGCCGGGGGAGGGGCGCCGAAGGGCGGGGCCCAGCGGGGTGATCGGTCGTCAGCGGCCCTACCCAAGTTACATAAAGAGCGCTATCTTTTGTTTCGTGAGCGCCTGAAGGGAGGCGTGTGATCGGCGGACCGATTTTCTGTGACAAAGGCCCGGCATGTCGGCCGGATCCCCTCCGCCGCGCCGTAATTGATGCCGCCGTGCCCGCCGGAGCGTGCATTCCGAGCGCGCATTCGGTGCGTTCACCTCCGACCATCCCCGACAGCGGACGATGCTTGAGGAAGTGCTGTGCGATGACACGCAATGCGACGACGCCACAGGGCCGTGCCGGTGTACTGGACCGTCCTCCGATAGCCGAGGACGGCGGGCCGCCGGGCCGAGCGGCGGCAGCGAGTATCCCGGCGGCCGGGAGAGCACCGGCGGACGGCCGGGAGAGGACCGCCGGCGGAGACCGGCCGGCCGGGGCCGACGACCTCTTGGCCCCGGCCGACCGGCAACGGCTCAGCCGTGAGCTCCACGACCGCGTCGCCCACGCCATCGTCGTCGGCCTCAACTCCTTGGAACTCAGCGAGTTCTATGCCGCCGACGACCGTGCCGAGCGCGCCCGCGACAAGTGGGCCGACGCCGTGCGCCTTCTCCACCAGGCCCTGCACACGACCAAGGAGCTGGCCACCCGGCTGCGTACCCCCGGCGCCGAGCTGCAGCGGGCCCTGAGCCATCCGCGCCCGGCCCCACCCGGCAGCGTGGACGTCGGCGAGATCTACCTCATCTTGCGCGAGGCCGTGGGGAACGCCCTCGCCCACGCGGGCGCCGAGGACATCACCATCTCGCTGCGCACCCGGGAAGGCGCGATGGTCGCCGAGGTCGCCGACGACGGCTCGGGCCTCCAGCGGGGCGAACGGGACCGCTCCGCGGGGCTGGGCCTCACGTCCATGAAGGAGCGCGCCGCCTTACTGGGCGGCTCACTGCGTACGAGCCCGGGGCCCCATGGCGGCACCCGCATCACCCTCACGGTACCGCTGGCGGCCCGGTGATGACGGGGGCGGACGCGCCGGCCCGGGTCGTCATCGCCGACGACCACACGCTGTTCCGCGAGGGCATCGTCGAGATCTGCGAAACAGAGAGCGATCTGCACGTCGTCGGCCAGGCGGAGCACGGCGAGGAGGCTGTCGCGCTGGTCCGCAGGAGGAGTCCCGACGTCGTCCTGCTGGATGTGGAGATGCCGGGCCCGGGCGCCGAGGAGACCCTCGAACAGGTGCTCAACGTTCCCGAGCCGCCCCGCGTCGCCGTCCTGACCATGCACGATGACGCACGCATGGTCAGCCGACTGCTCGCGATCGGAGCCCAGGCGTACATCTCCAAGAGCTCCACGCGCGAGGAGCTGCTCGCCGCGATCCGGGCCGTACGCAGGGACCCCGACCGCGTGGTGCTCTCCGTCGCCAAGGAGACCGTCAGCCGCCTGGAGCGCCCGGCCCAGGGCCCGCTCTCCGCCCGCGAACTGGAGGTGCTCGGCCTGGTGGCCCGCGGCCTGAGCAACGCCCAGATCGCCGGCGAGCTCTACATCTCCGAAGGCACCGTCAAACGCCATCTGACCAACATCTACCTCAAGCTCGAAGTGCGCTCCCGCATGAACGCCATCAACAAGGCCGTGGCCATGCGGCTGCTCCCGGCCGCCGAGCCCGGCGCGGCCGCACGCTGACCCGGCGCAGGAAGGCCGCCCCGGATCCCGGGGCGGCCTTCCTGCATGGGGGACGGCGCGGCAGTGTGGCGGCAGGGATCACCCGGCTTCCGCGGGTCCTGACGCACCGCCCGCCGTACGGCCGGCCGCACCCGAGGCCACGACCCGCGGCAGCCACACCGGCCGCCGCCGCTCGTGCGCGTCGATGCCGCCGCCGCGGCGCAGCGTGATCTCGATGTCGTCCAGCCCGTTCATCAGCTGCCAGCGGCTGTGCTCAGCGATCTCGAACGGTATCCGCAGGCTCCCGGCCAGCACGATGCGCTCGTGCAGATCCACGGTGACCTCGGCCGCCGGGTCCGCCTCGATCAGCTCCCACAGCCGTTCCACCGCCTCCTCCGGCACCCGCGGCGTCACCAGCTGGTTCTTCGCCGCGTTGGCACGGAAGATATCGCCGAAGGAGGGGGCGATCACCGCACGGAACCCGAAGTCGCGCAGCGCCCACACCGCATGTTCGCGCGAGGAGCCGATGCCGAAGTCCGGGCCCGCCACCAGCACGCTCGCCCCGGCATACACCGGCCGGTTCAGTGCAAAATCCGCGTCCTGCCGCCAGCGGTGGAAGAGCGTGTCCTCATATCCCGTACGCCCCAGGCGTTTGCAGAACTCGGCCGGGATGATCTGGTCGGTGTCCACGTCGCGACGGCGCAGCGGTGCCGCCGTCCCGGTGTGCCGTACCACGGGTACCGGACTCATGCCGTCACCTCCGCAACGAGCCGCCGGGCCACCGAGCGCAGCGCCCTGGCCAGGCTCTCCTCCTTCGTCGCCGCCACGCCGACACCCCAGCGGGTGGTCGTGCCCACCGACGCCTCGGCGTACGCCACGTGCCGCTCCTCGCCGGCCCGCGGCCCCTGTATCCGCGTCTCGCTCACCGTGCCCTCCAGCGCGTGCCGGGACAGCAGCGCGTCCAGTACGGCCTGCGGTGACGACCGGTCCTCCACCGGGCCCGGCAGCGCGGCACCGTCCGCCTTGTGCAGATACACCTCCGTGAACCACTCCAGGAGCTGATCCGCCGTCACCTCCCTGCCGTCCTCGGCCTTGGTCTGCACGATCGAGGCGAACTCGATCTGCAGCCGCCGCGGCAGCTCGAAGGCGTGCTCGGTCCGCATCAGATGCGAGACGCCGCCCTTGCCCGACTGCCCGTTGATCCGGATGAGCGCCTGGTAGTCCCGGCCCACATCGCGCGGATCGATCGGCAGATACGGCACGTCCCACACCGGCGAACCGCTCTCCTCCAGCGCCCGCAGCCCCTTGGTGATCGCGTCCTGGTGGGATCCGGCGAACGAGGTGTAGACGAAGTCGCCCGCCCAGGGGTGGCGCGGCGAGACCGGCATCCGGTTGCAGTGCTCGGCCACCCGCCGCGCCTCGTCCAGATCGCCGAGGTCCAGGCCCGGGTCGATGCCCTGCGAGTACAGGTTCATCGCCAGGGTGATCAGGCAGACGTTGCCGGCCCGCTCGCCGTTGCCGAAGAGGGTGCCCTCCACCCGGTCGGCGCCGGCCAGCAGCGCCATCTCCGTGGCGGCGACCGCTGAGCCGCGGTCGTTGTGGGTGTGCAGGGTCAGCGAGATCGCGTCGCGGTACGCCAGGTTGCGGTGCATCCACTCGATACGGTCGGCGAACTCGTGCGGCGGATAGGCCTCGACCGACGCCGGCAGCACGATCCGCACCTGGTCCGCCGGCTCCGGGCGCCAGAGCTCCAGGACCGCGTTGTGCACCTCCAGCGCGAACTCCGGCTCGGTCTGCGTGAAGGACTCCGTGCCGTACTGGAGGTAGATCTCGGTGCCCGGCAGCGAGTCGCGCAGCTTCAATGCCCGCTCCGCGCCCCGCAGGGCCAGCGCCTTGACCTCGGCGCGGCTCATCCGGAACACCGCGCGCCGCTGTGTCACCGAGGTCGGATTGAAGATCTGCACGATGGCGCGCGGCGCGCCCTCGATGGCCTTGACGGTGTCCTCGATCATCCCGTCGCGGATGGGGGACATGACCTGGATCGTCAC
Organism: Streptomyces sp. NPDC000151; assembly: GCF_040301705.1. Lineage (NCBI taxonomy): Bacteria > Bacillati > Actinomycetota > Actinomycetes > Kitasatosporales > Streptomycetaceae > Streptomyces > Streptomyces sp. NPDC000151. The sequence goes on from NZ_JBEPFC010000002.1 coordinate 12,361, forward strand.
GTCGTCGGGAATCGCGTCCCGCTCGATCACATCGCGGGTGAATTCCAGGTCGGCGCGGCTGGACATCGGAAAGCCCAGCTCGATCTCCTTGAAGCCCAGCCGCACCAGCAGGTCGTACATCACCCGCTTGCGCGCGATGTCCATCGGCTCCAGCAGAGCCTGGTTGCCGTCTCGCAGATCGACGCTGCACCAGGTCGGCGCCCGCTCCGGCACGCGGTCGGGCCAGGTCCGATCGGGCAGCGTGAACGGTCGGTACCGACGGTACTTGTGTACGGGCATGCCGCCGGCGCGTCGCTCCGATGCATTCTTTCCGGGAGAGTAAGTCACGGCCCGAGTGTCACCCCGGCACCGCCGCCACCGCGCCCGACGATGGATGTATTTCCGGAGGCAGTCGGGCGGAAGTGCCTGTGACTTTCGTCGTACTGGCCCTGCGCTCATACGCCCCGAATGGAATTCCTCGCCGATTCTTCTTCAAATGCGGGAATCCCGAGCGGTACCGTCCACGGCCATGGGTCTTACCTTGGCCGAGAAGATATGGCAGGAACATACCGTCGACCGGGCGGAGAATCTGCCCGACCTGATCTACATCGATCTGCACCTCATGCACGAGATGACCAGTCCGCAGGCCTTTGACGGGCTGCGGGCGGCAGGCCGCGGCGTACGCAGGCCCGACCTGACCGTCGCCACGGCGGACCACAACGTTCCCACCGACCTGATGGCGGGACGCCGCACCATCGCCGACCCCGTGTCCCGCGCCCAGGTCGGCGCCCTGCGGGAGAACTGCGCGGAATTCGGCGTCGAGCTCTTCGACCTCGACCACGAGGACCAGGGCATCGTCCACGTCATCGGACCCCAACTGGGCCTCACCGAGCCCGGCATGACCATCGTCTGCGGTGACAGCCACACCAGTACCCACGGCGCGCTCGGCGCCCTGGCCTTCGGCATCGGCACCAGCGAGGTCGAACACGTCCTGGCCACCCAGACGCTCGCGATGCCGCCGTTCCGCACCATGGCCGTCAATGTCGAAGGCACCCTGCCCGCCGGCGTCACCGCCAAGGACCTCATCCTCGCCGTCATCGCCCGCATCGGCACCGGCGGCGGCCAGGGATACGTCATCGAATACCGCGGCGAGGCCATTCGCGGCCTGTCGATGGAAGCCCGGATGACCGTGTGCAACATGTCCATCGAAGCAGGCGCCAGGGCCGGGCTCATCGCCCCCGACGACACCACCCTCGACTACCTCAAGGGCCGCCCGCACGCCCCCGCCGGCGCGGCCTGGGATGCCGCCGTCGCCCACTGGCGCACCCTCGCCACCGACGCCGACGCCGTCTTCGACAAGGAGATCACCCTCGACGCCGCGGAGCTCGGCCCGTACGTCACCTGGGGTACCAACCCCGGCCAGGGCGGCCCCCTCAACGGCACCGTCCCCGACCCGGACGCCTTCGCCGACCCCGGCGAACGCGAAGCCGCCCGCACCGCATTGGCGTACATGGACCTCGCCCCCGGCACCCCGCTGCGCGCCATCCCCGTCGACACCGTCTTCGTCGGCTCCTGCACCAACGGCCGCATCGAGGACCTGCGGGCCGCGGCCGAGGTGCTGCGCGGCCGCCGCGTCGCCGACGGCGTGCGCGCCCTGATCGTCCCCGGCTCCACCCGGGTACGCCTGGATGCCGAGGCCGAGGGCTTGGACAAGGTCTTCCGCGAGGCCGGGGCCGAATGGCGCTCGGCGGGCTGCTCGATGTGCATCGGCGTCAACCCCGATCGTCTCCAGGCCGCCCAGCGCAGCGCCTCCACCTCCAACCGCAACTTCGAAGGCCGTCAGGGGGACCGCGCCCGCACCCACCTGGTCTCCCCGCCGGTCGCGGCGGCCACCGCTGTGCTGGGCCGCCTCGCTTCCCCGGAGGACCTGTGACCACCCCCGGTACCGCCCCCACCGCGCGGCCACGCATCGTCGCCCTCCCCGGTGACGGCATCGGCCCCGAGGTCGTCGCCTCCGCCCTGCACATCCTCCGCGCGGTCGGTGACTTCGACGTGCGCGAATACCCCATCGGTGCCGCCGCCATCGACCGTACGGGGCGGCCGCTGCCCCCGCAGACGCTCGCGGCCTGCACCCGGGCCGACGCCGTCCTGCTCGGCGCCGTCGGCACCGGAACCCAGCCCGCCGACCCCGACGCACCCCGCCCCGAACAGGGCGTACTCGAACTGCGCAAGGCCCTTGGCCTGTACGCCAACCTCCGCCCCGTGCGCCCCTTCCCCGCACTGGTCGACGCGGGCCCCCTCAAACCCGAACGCACCAAGAGCGTCGACCTGATCGTCGTCCGCGAGCTCACCGGCGGCCTGTACTTCGGCCGGCGCGCCCGCACCGCCGACGACGCCTACGACACCTGTGCCTACACCGTCGCCGAGATCGAGCGCGTCACCCGTGTCGCCTGCGAACTCGCCGCCGGCACCGGCCGCCGCGCCCGCGTCACCTCCGTCGACAAGGCGAACGTCCTGGACACCTCACGGCTGTGGCGCGAGACCGTGACCCGCGTGGTCGAGCGCGAGTACCCGCAGCTCGCCCTCGACCATCTCCTCGTCGACACCGCCGCGATGCGCCTGGTCACCGACCCCGCGTCCTTCGACATCGTCCTCACCGAGAACATGTTTGGCGACATCCTCAGCGACGAGACCGCAGCCATCGCAGGCTCCCTCGGACTGCTGCCCAGCGCCTCCCTGCCCGGGCCGCCCGACCCGGCCGCCGGCGTCCGCGGCGGGCTCTTCGAACCCATCCACGGCTCGGCTCCCGACATCGCGGGCCGCGGCCACGCCAGCCCCCTCGGCACCATCCTCTCCGTCGCCCTGATGCTCCGTCATGGCCTCGGGCGACCCGACGCCGCCGACGCGGTCGAGACCGCCGTCGAACGCGCCCTGGACGCCGGGCTGCGCACCCCCGACCTCGGCGGCACCGCCACCACCGACGACACCACCCGCGCCGTGCTCGCGGCCCTGTGAAGGAGGCGAGCCCACGATGACCCCGCCCACTTCGGCCTACACCTACTGGGACGGCCCCGGCGCCCGGCACACCGCGCCCGGCCGCGGCATCCCCTTCGGCAGCAGCAGCGTCCAGCACGGCACCGCCGTCTTCGAAGGAATCCGCTGCTACGCCACACCGGAAGGGCCCGCGCTCTTCCGCCTCGACGACCATCTGCTCCGGTTGCTCGACTCCGCTCGCCTGCTCGGCATCCACCACGACTACGACCTGGCCCGGCTGCGCGAAGCGGCGCTGCGGGCCGCGGCCGAGTGCGGCTTCGCCGACGCCTACGTACGGCCCGGACTCTTCGCGGCCGACCCCTTCCTGAGCATCGACCTGTCCACCGTGCCCTTCACCCTGGGCATCGAGGTCTGGCCGATGGCCGCGCCGCCCCCCGAGGCGGTCGCCGGGCGGACCCAGGCGCACGTACCGGCGCCGGGCGTGCGGCTGACCGTCTCGCCGTGGCGCCGCCCCTCGCCGGAGACCTTCCCGCCGCGCGCCAAGGCCGTCGGTACATACGTCACCTCGGCCCTGGCCAAGACCGCGGCCCTGGCCGCGGGGTTCGACGACGCGCTGCAGCTCGACTGCGTCACCGGCCGGGTCGCCGAGGCCACCGTCTCCAACGTCTTCCTCGTCACCGACGGGCGGCTGCGTACTCCGTGGCTCACCGACAGCCTGCTCGCCGGCATCACCCGCGACACGGTGCTCACCCTCGCCCGCGACCTGAGCCTGGACGTCGAGGAAGGACCGGTGGAGGTGGCCGACGTCAGCGCGGCGCAGGAGGTCTTTCTCACCGGCACCGCCAGTGAACTCGTCCCGGCGGCAGCGTTCGAAGGCCGCCCGTACGCACAGGAACGCCCGGTGTTCGACGCGATCGCGGCGGCGTTTCGCGCGACGGTGACGGGGCGCGCCGCGCCCGCGGGCCGCGCTGCTCATCCGGAGTGGCGTACGCCGGTATCGGCAGCCGTGCCGATCTCCTGAACCACCACCCGACCGGACACCACCCACACCCTCACTTCTGGAGGACAGGCATGAGCACGACCACCAACGAGCGGCAGCTCTTCAGCTCCGGTTCCCCGTTCGAGTCCCTCGTCGGCTTCTCCCGAGCCGTGCGCGTCGGCCCGTTCGTCTCCGTCTCCGGTACGACGGCCTCGGGCCCCGACGGTCCGGTCGGCGGCGACGACGCGGGCAAGCAGGCCGCCGAGAGCCTCGACCGCATCGCCGCGGCCCTGAAAGAGGCCGGCGGCGACATCGGCGATGTCGTCCGCACCCGCGTCTACCTCACCGACATCGCCGACTTCGACGCCGTGGCCCGCGCCCATGCCGCGGTGTTCGGGGAGGCGCGCCCGGCGGCCACCTTCGTCGGCATCTCGGCGCTGGCCAACCCCGCCCTGCTGGTGGAGATCGAGGCCGACGCGATCCTCCCGGAGGCCGGCCGCTGAGTACGGAGCTGCCGCCGAGCGGCGTACGGAGCGTCAGGGCCGCGTCCCGCGCACTGCTCCGTGCGCCGCTTCCGGCGTCCCGGCGCAGGGCGGGCGGGTGGCCGAGGAGGAAAGGCACTTGGTGATCCAGCAACGAGCCGCACGGACACGCCGGCGTGTCCTGGAAGCGGGCGCCGCGGAGTTCGCCCGGCGGGGCTACGCCGCCACCACCCTCACCCACATCACGCGGACGGCGGGGGTGACGATGGGGGCGATCACCTTTCACTTCGCATCGAAACAGGCGCTGGCCGACGCGGTCTGCGCGCAGGGGCACCGGATCACCCGGGAGGCCGTGGCACGCAGCGCCGAGGACGCGGCCTGCGCGCTGCAGGCGGTGGTCGACATCACCCGGGTACTGGTGGTGCTGCTCGGCGAGGACGACCTCGTGCGTGCGGCGAGCCGGCTGGGCGGCGAGGCGGGGGACCGGGCCGGCTGGTACGGCGTATGGCTGCCGAGCCTGCATGCGGTGAGCGCCCGGGCGGCCCGCGAGGGAGCACTGCGGGCAGGGGTGGATGCGGCCACGGTGACCGTACTGGCGGTCGGCCTCGTGGCGGCGGCGGAGACCGCCGGGCTGCACGCCGCCTGCGCCCACACCGGCACTCCGGCCGCGGCCCAGCTCACCCGGGCCTGGCGGGCCCTCCTGAGCGCCGTCACGCCTCCGGGGAACGCCCCCGACCCGTCCCGCTGACCTCGCCGGAGTCGCCTGCGGCCGCGAGCCGGCGGGCGCGGTGCTTGGCGACGTTGAGGCGATTGCCGCACAGGTCGGGCATGCAGTACCGGCGCCGCCCGGCCTTGCTCGTGTCGACGAACATCCCGTCGCACACGGGCGAGGCGCAGTGGCGGATGCGGTCGTGGTTCAGCGCCCGCAGCACGCCCAGCAGGCCGGTGCCGATCATGGCGGCCAGCTCCTCGGCGAGCGAGGCGTCCGGGCCCGTGGTGAGGTACCACTGCCAGCGCCCGTCCGCGTCCCGCTCCAGGGACGGACCCATGCCTGCCCGCCTGACCAGCGCGTTCGCGCCCTCCGCCACCCGGTCCTCGCTGTCGGACTCCAGCAGCGCACGCAGCTCCTGGCGCAGCGCGAGCACCTGCTCCAGATCCTTTTCGGTCGGCCGGCGGCCGGGCGGCGCGGTGTCCACGGGGACCTCGTACTCGCTGAGGAAGCGGCCGAGCGCGGCCGGGTCCACGAGCATCTCGCCGGTACTTCTGCGGACGAGGGCGGAGGTGTTGACCAGGTCGGTCGCGACGCCCGCACCCAATGCGTAATCGGAAAAAGGAATCTTCAAGCCTTACTCCATGCTACGGTAATCGGAGAACCTCGACTATACCCCTTAGGTCTGGAGGGATCGGCATGAGCACGCATGCCCAACCCGCCCCGTGGCAGCTCTACCAGCGCGTACCGGTCGCCGCCGGCGAGGTCGCCACCGGCGTCTTCGGCGAGGGCCCGCCCGTCGTCCTCGTCCACGGGACCCCCGCCTCGTCCTACCTCTGGCGGAGCGCCGTCCCCGCGCTCGCCCGCCACCACACCGTCTACGTCTGGGACCTCCTCGGCTTCGGCGCCTCTCGTATCGCCCCCGGAGCCACCCCCTCCATCGCCCAGCAGGCCCGTACCCTCGCCGAGCTCGTCGACCACTGGGGGCTCACCGCACCCGCGCTGGTCGGACACGACATCGGCGGCGGCGTCGTCATGCGGGCACACCTCCTCGACGGGGTACCGGCCTCCCACCTCGCCCTCCTCGACGCCGCTGTCCTCGGTCCCTGGAACACCCCCTTCACCGAGCACCAGCAGCGGTACGCCGAGGCGTACCGCACCATGCCGACGCACATCTTCGACGACATCGTCACCGCCCGCCTGCGCACCGCCGTGCACCGGCCGATGTCCGAGGAGGCCGCCGCGGCCTACCGTGCGCCCTGGGCGGGCCCCGAAGGCCAGCGGCGCTGGATCGACCAGGTCTGCGCCGTCAGCTTCGAGGACACCCGCGCGGCCGTGGACCGGCTGGGTGAGGTCGCCGTGCCCACCCTCGTCCTGTGGGGAGCCGAGGACGAGTGGCTGCCGACCGCCACCGGAGACCGGCTCGCCGCCGCCATCCCCGGCGCCGAACGCGCCACCATCCCCGGCGCCGGCCACTTCGTCGCCGAGGACCAGCCCGAGGAGACGGCCAAGACGCTGGTGGAGTTCTTCGGGCGAGAGCGCGGCTGACCGCCTGCCGAAGCGCCCGCCGCCGCTTCCCCGAGGTGCCCGCCGCCTCCTGAAGTGCCCGCCCCCCCCCGCGAAGTGCCCGCCGCTGCCTGGAGGATTCGCCATGCCAGCCCTCACCCCGCCCACCCCCGCGCCGGGTTCCCCGCCCGCCGCCGAGCCAGGGGCCGCGGCGTTATCGACGCCGTGGAAGGCGGCCGGCGCGCCCCCGGCTGTCGCCCTGCTCGCCGCGCTCCTCGGCTTCCTCGTCATCACCGTCGACGTCTCCGGCGTCAACATCGCGCTCCCCGCGATCCGTTCGAGCCTGCACGGCGGCATGGCGGGCCTGCAGTGGGTCGTCGATGCCTACACCCTGATGTTCGCCGCGCTGATGCTCTCCGCCGGCTCCTTCGCCGACCGCTCCGGTGCCCGCCGTGCCTACGCCGTCGGCGTCACCCTCTTCACCGTCGCCTCCCTCGCCTGCGCCCTCGCGCCCGGCATCGGCACCCTGATCGCCGCCCGTGTCGTCCAGGGCAGCGCCGCCGCCGTCGTCATGCCCGCCTCCCTCGCCCTGATCCGGCAGACCTACGACGACCCCGGCCGCCGGGCCCGCGCCATCGCCCTGTGGTCGGTCGGCGGCTCGCTCGCCATGGCCATCGGCCCCGTACTCGGCGGTGTCCTCACCGAAACCGCGGGATGGCGCGCCGTCTTCCTCCTCAACCTCCCCGTCGGCGCGCTCATCCTGGCCCTGCTCACCCGTGTCCCCGCCTCGGCCCGCCGCCATGTCCCCTTCGACCCGGCAGGCCAGGCCTCCGCCGTCCTCGCCCTCGCCGCACTGACCTACGCGGTCATCGAAGGCGGCCACGCGGGCCGCCCGACCTGGCAGTCCGGCCTCGCGCTCGGCGTCGCGGCGGCCGCGGCCCTGGCCTTCCGTACCGCCGAGGCCCGGCATCCCGCGCCGATGGTGCCGCTGGAGCTGCTCCGGCAGCGCGAGGTCGTCGCAACGCTCACCGTCGGCTTCGCCGTCAACGCCGCCTACTACGGCACGATCTTCCTGCTCGGCCTCTACTACCAGCAGCTGCGCGGCATGTCCGGCACCGCCGCCGGGCTGATGTTCGTCCCCACCGCCGCTGTGATCACCGCGGTCAACATCCTCTCGCCGCGCCTCGCCGACCGGTACGGGCGCCGCCCCGTCATCGTCTGGGGCCAAGCCCTGCTCGCCCTGGCGATGGCGGCGCTGCTGGCGCTCGGGCCCAGTACGCCCGCCTGGCTCGTCCTGGTACTGCTGCTGCCCTTCGGCCTCAGCGCGGTGACCGTGCCGGCGCTGACAGCGCTGCTCATGGACAGCGTGCCGGGCCACCGCGCGGGCACCGCCTCCGGGCTGCTCAACGCCATGCGGCAGACCGGCGGCGCCCTCGCCGTCGCCCTCTTCGGCACGCTGCTCGCCGGACCCGCCGACGGCGGCTTCTCCGTCGGCGGCCTCCACCTCAGCCTCGCCCTCGCCGCGGCCCTGCTGTGCGCGACCACCCTGCTGGCACGACTGCTGCTGCCCCGCGACTGACCGGCCGGCCCGCTTCCTGGGACCGCCGGCTCATCACCGGAAAGGACCGGACGCTCATGAAGGCACTCCTCCGCTCCCTGCTACGCCTCGTCCAGGACGTGGCCTACGGGATCAACGCGGGTCACGCCGTCCGCCACGGCGCCCCGCTGCCCGCCCGCCGCTCCGGAGGCCGTACGCCCCAAGGCCCGGCACCCGTACGTACGCCCGTGGAGCCGACGGCACCGGTACGTCCCGCACCCCAGCCCCGCCGCACCGCGCCCCCGCAGCCCGTGCGTGGCCTCTCCCGCCGCGCGATCTGACCCGCCGGCCGGCGCACCGCCGGCCTTCCGAACGGAGAACCCCGTGGACACCATTGCCTTCCTCGCCTATCTCGACGGCCGGCAGACCCGCTGGCAGCTCATCCTCGACGACTGCATCGACGACGCCGGTGCGGACCCGCGCGCCCGGCTCCTCGCCGTCTTCGACGCGCTGAAGGAGTGGGCCGTCTCCCCCTCCGGCTTCCGCAGCTGTGCCTTCGCCCACGCCCAGGTCGAACTCGCCCGCCCCGATCACCCGGCCCGCAGCGTCGTCGCCCGTCACAAGAAGGCCCTGCGCGAGCGCGTACGGGAACTCGCCGAGGCCACCGGGGCGCCCGCCCCCGATCTGCTGGCCGACCAGCTCCTGCTGCTGTACGAAGGCGTCATCGCCCAGTACACCGTCGGCACCGTCGAGAACCCGGCGGACCGGGCCCATGCCACCGCCCGCCAGCTCATCGCCGCCGCGACGCCGTATCCGCTGGACGCCTTCTGGGCCGGCCCGCGGACCGCCTGACCGCGGACCGCCTGACCGCGGACCGGACGTGGACGCACACGGACGCGGCGTGCCGGGGGAGAGAACTCCGAAGAGCCTCCCCGGCACGCCGCGTCCGTTGCCCGGCGGTACGTCCTACGGCTGGGCCACCAGCGTCACATGATCGACGCCCTTGGCCGACGGAATGCCCGTGCCGAGGCACTTGAGCGCATCGGGGGTGGGCGAGGCGAGCACCCGGGTCGCCGCGTACCCCGCGAACCGGCCCTCGGTCACCTGCCCCACACCGGCCGCGACGGTCTGGCCCGCGGGGCGCCCGACGGCGTACGTGAACGTGGCGGTGGACTTTCCGCCGGTGTTCCAGCGGAACTTCGGCGAGCCCACCGTGATCAGCTGATTGGACACACAGCTGGACTCCACGGTGTAACTGGAGGAGAAGGTGACCGAGGTGACGGCGCCGCCCGTGCAGGACAGCTTGCTGTGCGCCACGACCTTGGTGGGCCGCTTCTGCACGGTCAGCCCCGGCGAGAACGTCTCCGCGATGGTGCCCGAGCAGGTGATGACGCGCGGCTCGGCCGCACCGGCGGCCTGCGCAGGCGACGCGGACAGCGTGCTGCCCGCCACCGCGAGCAGCAGCGCACCGGACAGCCGGACAGTACGGCGCATGGTGGAACGCATGGTGACACCCCTTCAGAAATCCCTCAGTGATCTTCAGTCGTCGGTTGCGGGCGGCAGGAACGCCACCGCGCGTCCGGGCGCTCCCGTACCGCCCTCGACCTTCAGCGGCAGAAAGCAGAACCACGCGCCGCGCGCGGGCAGCCGGTCCAGCCCGGTCAGGCACTCGACGTACACCGCACCCGCGCTCAGCCCGCGGACATGGACCGGCACGCCGTCGTGCGCGGCGCCCATCGACGGCGCGTCGATGCCGACACACCGCACGCCGCGGTCCAGCAGCAGCTCCATCGCCGCCACATCGGGCGCCGGCCAACCGGGCGCACGCCCGGTCACGATCACGTCGTACAGATACGCGTCGCCCTCGGGGCCGCGCCGGTACCGCGTGTCCCAGCCGGTCCGCAGCAGTACCACCTCGCCGGGGACCAGCCGTCCGTACCGGCGTTCCCACGCGGTGAGGTGGTCCGCCGTGATGAAGGGACTCACGCCATCGTCGCCGCCGCCGGCCGCGAGGGCCGTGACGTCCACGACGGCCGCAGGCCCCATCAGCTGCGCGACCGGCACCCGTTCGGCGGTGACCTCACCCGCGGGAGCGGCGTTCGGCAGGCCGGAGTCCGGGGGAGGGACGAAGTGGCTGGGGGCGTCGAAGTGCGTCCCCGTGTGCTCGTCGATCGCCATCCAGCGGGTGGAGTAGGGAGCGCCGCTGCGGTTGTACGCCGCCTGGGCCCCGTCCTTCCGCGTGGCGAACCAGCTCCAGACCTTGTGCTGAAAGGGCTGATGGGCGGGCCAATGGCAGGGCAGGTCCTCCGCCAGCGACAGCGAGAGGTCGTGCACTTCGAATCCCTGAAGGGGTGACAAGGCAGCTGCTGTGCCCGGTAGTTGACCAGCCGTCATGCTGCCGCTCCCTTGTCGCCGAGCCTCGTCCGGGGCGCGTGGGCCGCGTCGTCCTCCGGCCAGGACACCCGCTCCAGCCGTACGGCACGCCCGTGACGGATCTCCAGGACCACCGCGCCCAGCACGAGCGGGCCCGGGCTCACCGACGGCATCGCGCCGGAGAACGGATTCCCCGTCTCGCGCAGCCCGGAGACGAGGTTGGCGGGTGCGAAACCCTGCACTCCGTCGCCCGGTCCTGTCATGCCGACCTCGGTGACGAAAGCCGTACCGCCGGGCAGCAGATGCAGCGGCCCGGTCGCCTCATGGGTATGGCTGCCGAGCACGGCAGCGGCCTCGCCGTCCACCGCGTGCGCGAAGATCTGCTTCTCCAGCACGTGGTCGCCGTGGTAGTCGACGATCACGGCACCCCGCTTGTCCGCGGCGCGCCAACCCTCGTACGCGGGAAGGAACTTGCCGGCGGTGGCCTTGACCGACTTCATGGCGCAGTGATCGGCCAGATTGACCACCGTCACCGTTTCACCGGCGGCCGTGACATGCAGGACCCCCCGGCCCGGTACCCCCGGCGCGAGATTGGCCGGGCGGACGACCTGGGGGAGGTCCAGCAGTCCGACGGACTCCTCGCTGTCCCAGGAGTGATTACCGCCGGTGATGACATCGGCGCCGGCCTCCAGCAACCGGTCGACCTGTTTGGCGCCCATGCCGAGACCGTTGGGCGCACTGTTCTCGGCATTCACCACCACCAGGTCGACCCGGTGCCGTTGGCGCAGCTCGGGCAGGCTCTCCGACAGCCGCTCGGTGGCGGGTTCTCCGACGACGTCTCCGCAGAAAAGGACGATCACGGGCGACTCCTTATCAGGTCGAATTCGGGTCGTATGACACAACGCAGTACATGCGCACCGAGTCTTGCCGCCCGCGCGGGAGACCCGCATCGGCCACGGGTCGTACGACTCCTGCCACCTAAGTGCCGCCGGTACGAGCGCATGCGCCCGTCCATCCGGGAATTCCGCGCCACCCGTACGGGAATTTCGCGGTATCCGCGCACCCCCAAAGGCCCTTTTTACTGCGCCCTTTACGCCGATACGGAACTGCGTATCACGTCATTACGCTGCCGGGCAGCCATGTCCACCAGCCAATGAATTCCGGAGGCCAGATGTCGCTGTCAACAGCCGACGTCGCCCATTTGCTGATCGCCCTCCTGGTCCTCGTCGTCACCGCACATGCCGTGGGCCGGTTCTTCGCCCGGCTCCGGCAGCCACCGGTGATCGGCGAGGTCGTGGGCGGCCTGCTGCTCGGGCCGACCGTCCTGGGCGCCCTCGCACCCCACTTCACCGCGCGGCTGTTCCCCACCACGGGAGCGGTCGCCACCGGACTCGATGCCGTCAACCAGATCGGCCTGCTCCTGCTGATGTTCCTGGCCGGTGCCGAGCTGCGCGTCCGCGCGGGCGCGCGGGAGCGCCGCACCGCCGCGATCATCGCCGCCGCGGGACTGGTCCTGCCCTTCGTCGCCGGCGTTCTCGTCGTACGCCTGGTGGGCCACCGCGACTTCGCGGGGCCGAACGGCACCGCACTGTCCCTCGCCCTCGTCTTCGGCATCGCCACCGCGGTCGCCGCGATCCCGGTGATCTCCCGGATCATCATGGACCTCGGCATCCAGGACACCTCATTCGCCCGCATCGTCCTCATGGTCGCAGTCGCCGAGGACGCCGTCCTCTACATCGTCCTCGCCGTCGTGCTCGGCCTCGCCGCGGTCCAGTCCGACGAGGCCGTCGGCCTGTGGGCCGCGGTCGGCACCGACGCGCCGCTGCCGACCATGGCGTACTACGTCGTCGCCACCCTGCTGTTCTTCACCCTCACCATGGTCTGGGGGCCGCGGTTCTTCCGCTGGCTCGCGAGCCGTCGGTGGAATCCGGTGGAGCGCCAGAACCCCACCGCCTTCCGCCTCTCGGCGCTCTTCGCCGGCGTCGCGGTGTGCGCGGCCCTGGGGATCAACACCGTCTTCGGCGCGCTGATGGCCGGGATCTGCGCGGCCCGCAGCGACTCCGGCAGCGGCGATCTGCAGGCGGAGGGCCGGGCCCTGCACGCCTGGGAGGCGATCCGGCACTTCTCCCTGGCCTTCTTCGTCCCGGTGTACTTCGCGCTCGTCGGCCTCCGCCTGGACCTGGCCCGCCAGCTCGACCCGCTGTTCTTCGCGTGGTTCCTCGTTCTGGCGTGCGTCGTGAAGGGCGGCAGCGTCTGGCTGGCCGGGGTGCTGGCGGGGGAGGGGCGCGGCGTATCGACCCGCCTCGCGGTCGCGCTCAACGCCCGCGGCACGCTCGGCGTCCTGCTCGCGAGCGTCACCTACGGCGCGGGCATCATCAACGCCCAGTTCTTCGCCGCACTGATCCTGATGTCCATCGTGACCTGCCAGATCGCCGGCTTCTGGCTGGACCGCGCCTGCCGCCGCGACGCCTTTGCCACCGGGCCGGCAACGAGGTCGCCCGGCCTGCTCACCCCGCCCGCGCCGGACCGTACGGCACCGGCCTCGATCCCCCAGGAGGTCCCATGACAGCGCCACCGCCAGCCCGCAGCCTCAGCGGCAAGTCCTGCCTGATCACCGGCGGTGCCCAGGGCATCGGCCGGGCCACGGCCGAACGCTTCGCCGCGGAAGGCGCCCGCCTCGTCCTCGGCGACGTCGACGGCGAGGCCCTCGCCAAGCTCGCCGCCGAACTGACCGCCGAGGGCACCGAGGTCCACACGGTCACCGGCGATGTCGCGGATCCGGGCGCCGCGTACCGGATGACCGACGCGGCCATGGAAGCCTACGGACGCCTGGACGTGCTGGTCGCCAACGCCGGTGTGCTGCCCCTGCAGCGGATCACCGAGGCCACCGCGCAGGACTGGGACCATGTCATGGCCGTCGACGGCCGTGGCATGTTCCTGTCCTGCAAGTACGCGATCGAGGCGATGCTGCTCAACGGCAGCGGCTCCATCGTCTGCCTGTCCTCCATCTCCGGGCTCGCGGGCCAGGAGTCGCAGAGCACCTACGGCCCGGCCAAGTTCGTCGCCTCCGGGCTCACCCTGCACCTGGCGGTGGAGTGGGCGGCGCACGGCATCCGGGTCAACGCCGTCGCGCCCGGCACCATCAGGACCGACCGCGTACGGCGGCTCCCCGACGAGCCGGGCGGCGCCGAGTACCTCGCCGACATCACCCGGCGGCACCCGCTCGGCCGGATCGGCGAACCCGGCGAGGTCGCCGCCGCGATCGCCTTCCTCGCCTCGGACGAGGCCTCCTTCATCACCGGAGCGATCCTCCCGGTCGACGGCGGCTATCTGGCCCAGTGACCCGACGCCCGCCCGCCCGGCACCCGCACGCCCGACGCCCGCACGCCCGACGCCCGCGCGCCCGGCCCCCCGGCCACCGGCCGGCCCACCCACCACGAGAGCAGGAGAGATGACACCCCAGCCCGCGACGACTCCCGTAGTCCCGCCCGCGCCGACCCCCGCTGCGCCCGGTGCGGCCGCCCTCCGCGCTGCCGTACGGCAGCGGATCCGCGTCTTCCCCGACTTCCCCGAGCCCGGAATCCAGTTCCAGGACCTGACGCCGGTCTTCGGCGACCCGGCACTCGTCAGGCGGCTGGCCGCGGCCTTTGCCGCCGCCTTCGCCGGCGAGTTCGACCGGGTGCTCGCGATCGAGGCCCGCGGCTTCATCCTCGGTACGGCCGTGGCCGCCGCAGCGGACCGCCCGCTCGTCCTCGCCCGTAAGAAGGGCAAGCTGCCGGGGCCCGTACACCGTGCCGAGTACGCGCTGGAGTACGGCACCGCCACGCTGGAGATCCAGCGCGAGGCCCTGGCGCCGGGCGACCGCGTCCTGGTGGTCGACGACGTCCTCGCCACCGGCGGTACGTTCGCGGCGGCCGGCGAGCTGGTCACCGACGGCGGCGGGGAGATCACCGGGTATGCGGTCGCCGCCTCCATCGGCGGCCTCGACGGCGCCGCTCGCCTGGCCCCGGCCCGGGTCTTCTCGCTCCTGACGACGGAGGGCTGATCTGACGACGGAGGGCTGACGGCCCGGTACACCGGCGGTTCCGTATGCCGAGAGCCTGGCCCCCGCACCAGCGGAGGCCAGGCTCTCGGCTCTCACTCGCGTGCGGTCAGGCCGCGGGCCTGTGCGCCTCCGTGGCGAAGTACTTGCCCACCAGCAGCTTGTGACGGTCCCTGGTCACCTCGGAGACGGCGTCCAGCGGAGTGATGATCGATGCCGCCAGCGCGTCCTGGCAGCCGCACTTCGGCTCCGGGTCCAGCGATTCGAGCAGCGCGACCATGCTCGCCTTGGCGGCCGCGCTGTTGCGCCGCATCACCTCCGCCACCCCGCTCGCGCTCACGTCCTCGGTCTCGGCACGCCAGCAGTCGTAGTCCGTGACCAGCGCGAGCCCGGCGTAGCACAGCTCCGCCTCGCGGGCGAGCTTGGCCTCCGGCACGGCCGTCATCCCGATGATGTCCAGCCCCCAGGAGCGGTAGAGCTCGGACTCGGCCCGGGTGGAGAACTGCGGGCCCTCCATGCAGCAGTACGTACCGGAGGCGTGCACGGCCGCATCCGTCGCCCGCCGTGCTGCCGAGCCCAGCAGCCCGCGCAGCCGACCGCAGAACGGCTCCCCGAACGGCACATGCACGACGATGTTCTCGTCGAAGAATGTCGTCTCCTTGCGGCCCCGCGTCCGGTCCACGATCTGATCGGGCGTCACCAGATCGCCGGGCCGGAAGTCCTCGCGCAGACTGCCCACCGCGCTGACGCTGATCAGCTGCCGCACGCCCAGGCTCTTGAGTGCGTAGATGTTGGCGCGCGCCGGCACATGCGTGGGCACGATCTGATGCCGCCGCCCGTGCCGCGGCAGAAAGGCCACCCGGATTCCGCCCAGCGAACCGACGATCAGCGCATCGCTGGGATCGCCGTACGGAGTCGTCACCCGCACTTCCCGCACACCGGTCAGCGCTTCCAGGTCGTACAGCCCGCTCCCGCCGATGATCCCCACCTGAACCGTGTCATCATGCCTTTCGGCTGCCATTCCGCCCACACTCCATTCCGTTTTGCTCCTCGCAGGGAAACATGAATTCTCCGCTCGGACGCTACCGTTCGGCCCGGCGGCGCATAATTCACGGCCGGTGCACTCCGATACATCTCCCTGCGCACCCGGCTCCCACGAAAGTCGTACGCGCCTGTTCCTCATGGCCCGAGATCCGCCGCATCCGCGAATTTCCCTGCTGGGCCCGGGATTCCTCTCGTAAGCTCCGACGCACCGAGACAGCAAGAAAACCCGAAATCGGTTCCCGGAGGGGCGATGCCAGCGAATCCGTTTCTGTGTGGCAGTGACCGTGCTCCGGCGCGTGCGGCGTTACGTGCGACCGGCCTGTCCACCGAGGACCTGTCCCGGCCGATGATCGGCGTGGCCCACAGCTGGATCGGCACCATGCCGTGCAATCTGAACCACCGCCGCCTGGCGGAGTCCGTGATGCAGGGTATCCGCGCGGCGGGCGGCACCCCGATGGAGATCAACACCATCGCGATATCCGATGTGATCACCATGGGCACGGAGGGGATGCGCACGTCCCTGGTGAGCCGCGAGGTCATCGCCGACTCCATCGAACTCGTGGGCCGCGGGCATGCGTTGGACGGCCTGGTCACCATCGCTGGCTGCGACAAGACCCTTCCCGCCGCCGCGCTGGCCCACGTACGCCTCGGCCTGCCGGGCCTGATCCTGTACTCCGGCACGATGCTGCCGGGCAGCTTCCGCGGCTCCGAGGTCACCCTCCAGGACGTGTTCGAGGCCGTTGGCCGCAATGCCGCAGGCGAACTGGACGACGCGAGCCTCGGGGAACTGGAGCGCGCCGCCTGCCCCGGCGCGGGCGCCTGCGCGGGCCACTACACGGCCAACACGATGGCCATGGCCCTGGAATTCCTCGGCCTCAGCCCCTTCGGTTCGATGGATCCGCCCGCCACCGACCCGCGGCGGACGGAGGTCTGCGAGTCGGCGGGCGCACTGGCCATGCGACTGGTCGAGCAGGGCCTGACCCCGGAGAAGATCCTTTCCCCCGACGCGTTCCACAACGCGATCACCGCGGGGACCGCAACGGGCGGCTCCACCAACCTCGTACTCCACCTCCTCGCGATCGCCCACGAGGCAGGCATCCCGCTCGACCTGACGGACTTCGACGCGATCAGCTCACGTACCCCGGTCATCGCCGACCTGCGCCCCAGCGGGCGTTTCACGGCGGTCGACCTCGACCGCGCCGGCGGCACCCGTCTGGTGGGCCGGGCCCTGGACGGGGCGGGACTGCTGAACGGCGGCGCGCCGACGGTCACGGGACGGACCGTGGCAGAGGAGGTGGGCGAGGCCCGCGAGACCCCGGGCCAGGAGGTCGTCGTGCCGGCCGGGCGCGCGCTGAGCCGGACCGGCGGACTGCTGATCCTGAAGGGCAATCTCGCGCCTGCGGGCTCGGTGGTGAAGGCGTCCGCGTCGGCCACGCCGCGGATGACGGGACCGGCGGTGGTCTTCGACCGCGAAGAGGACGCGATGGCGGCGGTACAGGCCGGTCGCATCCGCCGGGGCGATGTCGTCGTCATCCGGTACGAGGGCCCGCGCGGCGGTCCGGGCATGCGCGAGATGCTGGGCGTGACGGCCGCGCTGGTGGGCCGTGGCCTGGGCCCGCACGTGGGACTCGTCACGGACGGCCGCTTCTCGGGCGCGTCACGGGGCCTGATGGCCGGTCATGTGGCCCCGGAGGCGGCGGTCGGCGGACCGCTGGCCGCGCTGCGCGACGGCGACCGCGTGACGATCGACCTGGAGCGGCGTGAACTCTCGGTGGCTCTGTCACCGTCCGAATTGGCGGACCGCCTGTCGAACTGGACCGCACCACACTCGCGTTACGACTCGGGCGTGTTGGGGAAGTACAGGTCCTTGGTGTCCTGCGCATCGGTAGGGGCGGTGACATCACCGATACACACGACGTGAGGCCGACGAGCCCTCGAAGCCCTCGAAGCCCTCGAAGCTCTCCAGGCTTTCGAAGCCCTCTACGAGACCGATGATGGACAGACCACAGACGGGAGAATGCGCGCCATGGCGGTGGACCCCACGGGAAAGAGCCTGAAGCAATTCCTTCTGGAGGACCCCGATGCTCCGGTAGTGATGCTGAACCTGCTGCGTTTCGCGCCCGGGGGAGGGGGCGAGGGCTATGCGGACTACCTCCGGCACTTCCGCCCGCACGCCGAGCGCGTGGGCGCCACGATCCTGTACTACGGCCTGGGCGCCGCCCCCGTCGTCGCCGAGCCGGGGCAGGACTGGGACGCCGTGCTGCTGGTGTCCTATCCGTCCCGTCACGCCTTCTCCGAGATGGTCCGCGACGAGGACTACCAACGCGGTACGCACCTGCGCACGTCGGCGGTGACGGAGGCGGTACTGCAACCGACGACGGACGCCGCAGCACGGGTGTGGGGCGCGGGCCCGGCAGAGGCGGGCCACTGACCGGCACACCTCGGAGCGTAAGGAGGCGTGGCCATGCCGAAGAAGTGGCTGTGGCGCTGGCGGAGCAATCCGCTCAAGCGGCCGTCCGACGTCTTGGAGGCGGTGGTCCTGCTCGTCGCCATGGTGCTCGTGGCCGTCGGGGGCCCCACCGTGGCTGTCATGACGGGCCGAGCGGCTCAGGACACCGTCCGGGAACAGCGTCAGGAGCGTTACCCCACCACCGCCGTTCTCGTGGCCGACGCCCCCGGCCGAACGACGGGCGCCTACGACATGCGAGGCGCTCACGACACGGTGAGCGCTACCGTCCGCTGGCGCGACGAACGAGGCTCTGTCCACACGGGCCTCACACAGGTCGAGCCAGGCCGTAAGGCGGGGACGAGAGTCCCGGTCTGGCTGGACGGCCGAGGCCGCCTCACCCACCAGCCGCTCCCCCCGATCGCCGGCGCCGTCGGAGCCACGCTGGTCGGCGGCCTGCTGGCGCTCGGCTGGTGCGCCGCGGTGTCGGCCACGGTCTGCGGCGTACGCCGGTACCTCAACCACCGGCGCGCCCGGCAATGGGACCGCGAATGGTCCGAGGACGGCTCCCTCACCCAGCACAAACGCACCTGACTCTCCGTCACTTGCGGCAAAACCCAGCTGCGGACGAGCTGGAGAACGGCGATATCCGGCGGGCGCCTGTTTGTGACGTGTTCGGCACCGGTCTGTGGTCCGCGTACCGCTAGCGTCGGGCCCATGATCGTATGGCTCAACGGCGCCCATGGCGCAGGCAAGACGACGACCAGTGCACTCGTGCAGCAGCTGATCCCGGATTCACGGGTGTTCGACGCCGAGAAGGTCGGCGAGACACTCATGGACATCACGCCAGGGCTGCCCGAGACGGACAACTTCCAGCACTGGCCGCCCTGGCGGCCGCTCGTCGTCGAGACCGCCCGACGCGTACTCGACTACACCGGTGGCACACTGGTGATGCCCATGACCGTGCTGGTCGAGCAGTACTGGCGCGAGATCAGCTCGGGCCTTGCCCAGCACGGCATTCCGGTACGGCACTTCGTCCTCCACGCCGACCAGGACTCCCTCCGCCGGCGGATCGCGGGCGACACCGTTCTTGGCCCCGACTCTCCGTTCCGTCTCCAATACCTTGAGCCCTACGCCGAGGCGGCCCGGTCATGGCTGCACGGCGAGGCCGAGGTCGTCGACACCACGCACCTCACGCCCGCCCAGGCCGCTCTGCGGATCGCGGAGGGTGTCGCCCGTCCGGAGAAGTCGCGTTGCTCTGCGGAGTGATCAGGCGTGGGGGTGGCCGGCCGATTCCAGGGTTGCCTGGGTTTCGTAGGGCGTTTGCTTGCCGTGGGTGAACTCGTGGGTGAAGGAAGGCTCGTCGAGTGCGGTGCGTACGCGCTCGGAGATTCGCTCCACGTCGCCCCGTTCGGCGGGCGGGTGGGGAGCGCCGGTCCGCTTTCTGGTGGCCGCGGCGGTGCCGAGGAGGCGGGCGGCGCGCTCGGGGTGGCCGGCCAGGGAGTGGGCGCCCGCGAGACCTTCGAGGGCCAGGGCGACCGAGCGGGGGTCCTTGGTCGTCAGGGCCGCGGCGAGACCGTCGCGGTGGTGGGCGAGGGCGCGCTCGGCGTCGCCGCGGTGTTCCGCGATGAAGCCCAGCTCGGCCAGGACCAGGGCGAGTCCGGGGGCGTCCCCGCGTCTGCGGTTCCACGCGAGCCAAGGGCGCAGCCACGCTTCGGCGGTGTCGTGGCGGCCCTGGCGCCTGGCACCGAGCGCGAGGCCGAGCGCCGCGAACTGCTCGGCGGGCTGGTCGCCCTGCTCGACCGCCAGGCGCAGGGCACGGGTGTGCAGGTCCTCCGCCTCCTCGTAACGACGCCTGAGAAGCGCGACCCTGCCGAGTCCGGACAGTTTGGCGCTCACCTCGCGCCACAACTCCAACGTCTCGGCGGTGCGCAGGCTTTCGCGCTGCAGCTGGGTCGCACGGTCGTAGTCGCCGTTGATCTCGGCCAGCCGGCTGAGCATCTCGCTCGTCTTCAACCGGCCCCAGTTGTCGCCCAGTTCGGCGAACTGGGTACGTGCCTCCAAGGCGTTGTCACGCAGTACCTCCAGGTCGCCGCGGGCCAGGGCGAACGCGGCGCGGGTGGTGAGCGCGGCGGCGGTTCCCCACACGTCGCGCAGGGCGCGGAACTCGCGCAGGACCCGCTCCACGCGCTGCTCGCCGTCGGCCAGTGCTCCCACGGTCCACTGCGCGTAGGCCAGGAACCAGTCGGCTCTGGCCCGGTCGATGCTCTTCTCGTCGGCCGGGTCGTCGTGCTCCGAGCTGTGTACGCCGATCCGGCCGGTCGCGTCGCCGTCCGGGTCGGTCACGTCACCACCCGAGCCGGTGGCGTCGCCCGGACCGTCGCCCTCCCTCTTCCCCTCCACCCCCAGCAACAACGTCATCCCCCGGTGCCACATCCCCGCCTCGTCCCGCTCGGCAGATGAGGCGCTGCCCGCCGTCGTCAGTGCCGTTGCCAGCATTCTGCGGGCCTCGCCCAGGCGGCCGCGTACGAACCAGTACCAGGCCAGGGCGTTGGTCAGGCGCAGGGCGAGGCTCGCCGCGCCGGTGCGGAGGGCCTCGTCCACGGCGCGCTGCACATTGGCCGCCTCCACGTCCAGGGTCAGGAACCAGCCGCGCTGCTCGCGTCCGTACAGGTACGGCCGGGCCAGCTCGGCGAGGTGGACGCACTGGTGCAGATGCCGGGCGGCCGTCTCGTCGTACTCGTGCGACTCGGTCAGCTTCTCGCGCGCGTAGGCCGCGACGGATTCGAGCAGTCGGTAGCGTACGCCGGAGGGGCCCTCGGTCCTGAGGGCGAAGGAGCGTTCCACCAGCACACTCAGTACGTCCAGGACATCGGCGCGGGTCACGTCACCGCCCGCGCACACCTCTTCGGCGGCCTCCAGGCAGCACCCCTCGGCGAAGACGGACAGCCTGCGCAGCACCGTCTGCTCGCGGGTCTCCAGCAGGCTCCAGCTCCAGTCGAGGGTGGCCTGCAGCGTCCGGTGGCGCGAAGGGGCGTCGCGGTAACCGCTGTTGAGTACCCGGAAGCGGTCGTCGAGGCGGTCGTGCAGCTCTCTGACACCCAGGCTTCTGACCCGGGTGGCGGCCAGTTCCAGGGCGAGCGGGATGCCGTCCAGGCGCCGGCACACATCGGCGACCAGGGGCGCGGTGGTGACGTCGAGGACGAAGTCCGGGTCGGCGGCGGTGGCCCGTTCCACGAAGAGCCGCACGGCGCCGGAGGCCGCCACCGCGTCGGGTCCGCGCTGGCCCGGGGCGGGGAGGGAGAGGGGGGCGACCACATGGATCACTTCGGCGGCGGTACGCAGTGGCTCCTGGCTGGTCGTCAGAATGTGCAGGTCGGGGGCCTTGCTCAGCAGGAGTCCCGCCAGGTGCACCACCGGCTCGACGACATGCTCGCAGTTGTCCAGGACCAGAAGCAGGTGCCGGGTGGCCAGCGCGGCGGCCAGGCGTCCCGCCGGCCCGGCGTTGCCGTCGTCCGCCGAGCTCTCGCGGATGCCGAGCGTGGCCATCACGTGCTCGGCGACCGACTCCGTGCTCGCCCCGCGCTGCGGGCCGCCGATGCCCGCCAGCTCCACCAGCCAGGCGCCGTCGGGAAACGCCGTGGAGAGGCTGTCGGCCGTGGCGACGGCCAGGCGCGTCTTCCCGACGCCGCCGGGGCCGGTGAGCGTGACGAGGCGCTGCCGGGACAGCAGGGTGCGGATCCTCTCCACGTCCGCGTCGCGGCCCACCAGGGGAGAGAGGGGCGCACCCGGGGCCGGCCGTGCGGGGACAGCCGTCATCGCCTGTGCGGGGGGTGCGGGCCGGGCCAGTTCCGGGTCGTGGCGGAGGATGGCGCGCTGCAGCGTCTCAAGGGCCGGGCTGGGGACGAGCCCCAGCTCGTCACCGAGCCGACGGCGCAGGTCCGTGAAGCAGTCCAGCGCCTCGGACGGGCGTCCCGCCTGGTACAGGGCGCGCATCAGCGCGGCGCGCAGCCCCTCCCGCAGCGGGTACGTGTCCACCAGGCCGGTCAGTTCGCCGATCAGAAGGCTGTGTTCCCCCAGTTCCAGCCGGGTCTCGGCGTGTTCCTCCATGGCGATGAGCCGGTCTTCCTCCAGGCTCGTGGCGGCCGGCCGTACGTAGGGCTGGTCGGCGAACTCGGCGAACGCGGGTCCGCGCCACAGCGCCAGCGCGTCGGTGAACAGCGCCGCCCGCGCGCGGGGATTCCCGGTCGCGCGGGCCCGGGCCACGAGGGTGCGGAAGCGGCCGGAGTCCAGCGTGTCGGCCGTGACCTCCAGGGCGTAGCCGGGGGCCCGGTGGGTGACCAGGTCGCGGCCACCGGCCTCGGCGTCCTCCAAGGCGCGCCGCAACTGGGAGACCTTCGCCTGCAGCGAGGCCGTGGGCCTGGCCGTGAACGTCGAACCGCCCCAGAGGTCCTCGATGAGCCGGTCCGCCGGCACCACCTGCCCGTGGTGGGCGAGCAGGTCGGCGAGGAGCGTACGGACCTTGACCTCGGGGACGCGCACCGGCCTGCGCTCGTCCGTCCACACCTCCAGTGGTCCCAGCACCCCGAATCGCATGTGATCAGCGTAACTCGGCCACTTCGCGGCGGAATCGGTGGCGAGTACGACATCGGGCCCGCACTCCGAAGCCCGTCCGAAGCGAATCCGAAGCGGCATGGGCCAGTCTTCCCCGAGCAAGCCGGCAAAGGAGCAGGGTGGGAAGGCGGCGAGGTGGCCGAGAGCGAGCGGCTGCGGTTGGCGATCATCATCGGCAGTATCCGGAAGGGGAGGTTCGGGCCCGTCGCGGCGGAGTGGTTCGCCTCGCGTGCCCGGCTGCGGCAGGACTTCGACGTGGACGTCATCGACCTCGCCACGGCCTGGCTGCCGGATGTGATGTCCGCCGACCCCACGGCCCCGAAACCGCAGGCGGTCAAGGACCTGGCGCCCTGGCTGGCCGCGGCCGACGCATACGTGGTGGTGACACCCGAGTACAACCAGACGTTTCCGGCGTCACTGAAGAACGCGATCGACTGGTACGACGAGGAATGGCACGCCAAGCCCGTGGGATTCCTCTCCTACGGCGGGGCCTCGGCCGGCCTGTGCGCGGTCGCCCATCTGCGCCAGGTGTTCAGCGAGGTGCACGCCGTCACGGTCCGCGAGACCGTCAGCTTCCACAACTACTGGGAGCGGCTCGCCCCGGACGGCCTGCCCCGCGGCGCGGCGGAGTGGAACGAACCCGCCCGGCGGATGCTCGACCGGATCGGCTGGTGGGGCCGTGCGCTGCGCCGAGCCAGGGCTGAAGACAAGTACGAAGCACCGCAGTCGGACAGACAGGAGTGAAGGACGCCATGGACGGCCAGTGGTTCCGACGGTTCGGCACGCCCGAGCCGGACGCGGTCAGG
Source organism: Streptomyces sp. NPDC000151 (assembly GCF_040301705.1). Lineage (NCBI taxonomy): Bacteria > Bacillati > Actinomycetota > Actinomycetes > Kitasatosporales > Streptomycetaceae > Streptomyces > Streptomyces sp. NPDC000151. The sequence continues at coordinate 35,872 of NZ_JBEPFC010000002.1, forward strand.
CTGATCTGCTTCCCGCACGCGGGAGGTTCGGCGAGCGCGTACGGCCCGCTGTCCCGGCTGCTGCCGCCGCACCTGGAGGTGCGGGCGGTGCAGTACCCGGGACGCCAGGACCGCAGGCTCGAGCCGCCCGTGGACGGTATCCGGGAACTCGCCGCTGCCATTGCCGAACGGCTGCCGGCCGACGACGACCGGCCCTGGGCGTTCTTCGGGCACAGCATGGGGGCGCTGCTCGCGTACGAGACCACGCGGGTCCTTCAGGAGCGGCAGGCTCCGGCCCCGGTCCGGCTCTTTCTCTCCGGACGCGGCGCGCCGGCCCTCCGGGCGGACCCGCACGACGCCCCGCCGGACGACGAGGCGATCCTGACGGCCGTACGCCGGCTCGGCGGCACCGGTGCCCAGCTGCTCGACGACCCCGAACTGGTCGCGATGGTGCTGCCCGCGCTGCGCGCCGACTACCGGGCCCTCGCCGCGTACTCCTGGACGCCCGGGGCGCCGCTGGACGTGCCGATCACAGTGCTGTGCGGCGCCGACGACCCGGTGGTCGCCGTTCCGGACGCGGCCGGCTGGCGGGCACAGACCCGGGCGGGGGCCGAGGTGCGGGTCTTCTCCGGCGGTCATTTCTATCTGGACCAGCACCTCGGCGAGGTGGCCGAGGTGATTGTGCGCGGGGTGCGTTCCGCAGTCGCCGGTCGGGTGGGCAATGGCGCCCGGGCATGAGGGAACGTGGCCGCTCAGTGAACGGGGGGTAGGACATGGAATTCAGAGTGCTGGGGCCGTTGGAAGTGGACCAGGGCGGACGAGGCCTGGCGTTGGGGGGATTCAAGCAGCGCGCGGTGCTCGGCTTACTGTTGCTGAGGGCCAACCAGGTGATCGCCACCAGTGAGCTGCTCGGTGCCCTGTGGCCCGAGGAGTCCCGGCCGGTGACGGCCCGGAAGATCGTGCAGAACGCGGTGTGGGGGCTGCGGGCACTGCTGCCGGACCCCGACGGCACGGAGCCGTCCGGCGGCGTCGTCCGGCCGGAGCTGCTCACCCGGCCGCCGGGTTACGTTCTCCGGGTCGACCCGGAGCGGCTCGACGCGTCCCGCTTCGACCGCAAGGTCGCGGCGGGCCGGGCGCGGCTCGCGGCCGGTGAACCGGCGAAGGCCGCCGCGCTGCTGGGCGACGCGCTCGGCGAGTGGCGCGGCTCCGCGCTGTCGGATCTGGTGGAACAGGGCGTCGAGTGGCCCGAGTTGACCGCACTGCAGCAGTTGCGCCTGGACGCGATGGAGGACCGCTTCGAGGCCGAACTGGCCTGCGGCCGTCACCACGCGGTCCTCGGCGAGCTGAGCTCCTTCGCGGAGGGCGAGCCGCTGCGTGAGCGGCTGTGCGGTCAGTTGATGCTCGCCCTGTACCGCTGCGGCCGGCAGGCCGAGGCGCTGGGCGTGTTCAGCAAAGTGCGGCTCGCGCTCGTCGAGGAGTACGGACTGGAGCCGTCCGCCGATCTGCGGGCGCTGCAGCAGCGCATCCTGCGGCACGACCAGACGCTCGCGACGCCCACCGGCGGTTGGAGCGATGAGCAGGGCGCCGAAGTCCCGCGCGCCCGACCCGCCGTTGTGACCGGCCCGGATGCGGACGCCGCGCCCCGGGCCGGCCACGGCCTGTCCGCGGCGGGCGGGCCGCCCGAGCACGCCGTCGCGGACACACCGACCGCGGCGCCCCTGGAGCGGACCCGGCCCCTCCCGCAGGAGCCGGCCACCGCGGTACGGGGGCCGCAGGACCCGGCGGTCGGCGGCGGCCCGGGCTCGGTCACCGAGCGCCGCCATGTGTGCGTCCTGGTCGTCCGCACCGAATCCGGCGGCGCTGCCGGGCCGGTCGCGCCCGAGCAGCTCGACACCTCCTTGCACGACACGGTCACCGTGCTCGCCGAGAGCGTCGAGGCCCACGGCGGTACCTTGGTCGGCTCGATGGGCGGGCTGTCCGCGGCCGTGTTCGGGCTGCGCGCCGACCCGGGCGAGGCACCACTGAACGCGGTACGGGCGGCCTTCCAGGCGCGCGAACGCCTGGCACACCGGTCGGGCACCGTGCTGCGGGCCGTGGTGACCGAGGGGACGGCGATCGTCCGGCACGAACCGCACGACCCGACCGCCGCGATCTTCGTGGTGGGCACACTGCTGGACCGGGCACACGGCCTGCTCGCCGCCGTCCCCGCCGGAGAGGTGTACGTCAGCGACGACGTGGCCCGCGACACCGACGACTGGGTCCAGTACAGCCAGGTCGTGCGCGGACCGGAGCCGGTGACCGACATCCGCCAGGCGCACGCCCTGCGTCCGCGCGGCGCGGTCGTGCGCGGTGTCGACGCCCCGCACGGACGCGAGCGCGAACTGGCCGTCCTGGACAGCCTCCTCGAGTACTCGGGGCACCACGAGGTCCCCTGCCTGCTGACCGTGCTGGGCGAGCGGGGCGTCGGCAAGACGCGCTTGGTGGCGCAGTTCGAGCGCCGGGTCGCCCGGGACTCGGACGAGGTGCGCGTGGTACGCCCGCGGGCGCTGAAGGGCGGTCCGGACGCCGCGGGCATGGCCGCGGCTCTCCTCGACGCCTGGGGCACGCCGCAGGGCGCCCCGGCCCTGGGCCCACCGGAGCACCGGCTCAGAGCGCTGGTGAGCGACCTCGCGGCATCCGAAGCCGATGAGGCACGGTTGCTGCGCATGCTGGTTCCCCCGCCGGGACTGCCGGGCCCGGCCCGGCCCGGTGACGTCCTTGCGGCCTGGCGGGAGCTGATCGAACGTACGGCACAGAGGCAGCCGCTGGTCCTGTGCCTCGACGACCTCCATCTGGCCGACGACGACGTACTGGACTGGGTGGCGGAACTCTCCTCGGGCACCGGCAGGACCGCGCTGCTCGTCGTGGCCTGCGGCCACCCCGAGCTGCTGCGGCGGCGGCCGTTGTGGGGGAGTGGCAGGCAGCACGGTGGCACGCTGACGCTCTCGCGGCTCCGTGAGCCCGTCCCGCTGCCACGGCGGATGGCGCCGGTCGCCGGGGCCAAGCGGTACGGGGAACGGGGCGTGAGCCGCGGACCGGCCGTACGGCGGGCACGGCGCGGTACGGGCGCTTACGACCGCGAGCGGAGGGGCGCGTCGTGACGCACGCCCGGGTGATGACCGTCGGATGGAAGCGTGAATGAGCGTGGCGTGTGCGGGACTTGGTGTGCTTCGTCCATGGAAGACAGCATCGCCAGGGAAGACAGGCTCGCCAGGGAAGACGGGCTCGCCATGGAACAGGACGCCTCGCTCGCGGTCTTCGTCGGGCGGCAGTTCGCCGCGGCCCTCCACGAGGGGCTGCGGCGGGCCCAGCTGCCGCAGCGCGCCGGGCCACGCCCGGTTCCCGAACGCCCGGCGGCCCCCCGTATGACGCGTGGGGGCGCGCTGCTCGCCGAGCACGCGCACACGATCCTGGCCCGCTTCGACGAGGGCCTGGCGACCGTGCCGGATCTGGACGGTCCGGCACGGGCCACGCTGCGGGCCGGGCTCGCGGTGTGGGCGCGACAGGTGATCGACTCGGTCACCCGGCCCGGGCGGACCGCCCGGCCGGCCCGCTACAGGACCGTGGGCCCGGCGCACCGGCCCACGGCCCGTCCGCATGTCCTCGCGGTGTCCCTGCTGATCGAATCGGCGGTGATCGCCCTGCCGGGCGACGCCCCGGCCACTCCGGAGGCCCTCCGCACCCTGGCCCGCGCGGTACGGACCCCCGGCCTGGGCCTCCCCGGAGGGGCCTAGGCCGCGTCCGAAAGACGCGCCCTCAGGCGACCTCGGGCTCCTGGACCGGCGGCAGCAGGGATTCGAGGAGACGGTCCAGGGCGTCGCCGGGCGCGGGGGTGACGCTGAGGGACATGGTGCGCGGGCGGCCGGTCGCCCAACCGGGGCGCCGGTCCAGCAGTCCGGGGTCCGCACCGACGATGCTGAGCAGCGGCACGCCCGCGTGCGAGGTGGTGAGCCGCTCCACCGCGTCCAGCAGCGCATCGTCGGCGTGCTGCAGGTCGTCCCAGATCACCACCAGCGGCTGCTCCCGCGCCGCCCCTGCCAGGAACGTCCCCCACGCCGCGAGGACGTCCCGCTGGGCCTGGGGGGTGTGCAGGGGCGGGGGAGCGGAGAGGGTCGGCGCCAGCGCCGCGAACACGGCCCGTCTGGTCCGTGCGTCGTCCTCGATCCGTTCGAGCGTCTCCCGCAGCCGGTCGGGGCCGTGGTGGGCGGGGTGCGCGGGATCGATTCCGCAGTACGCGGCGAGACCCGCCGCCGGAACGGCCGGCGGCCGGCCCGCAGCGGGCGGCCGGACCGTGCCGGCGAGCACGCGCACCTGCCCGCCGAAGTCCCGCTCGACCCGGCGCTGGAACTCCATCAGAAGCCGCGTCTTGCCCCGGCCGGAGGCGTCGACGAGCGTGATGAGGTGGGAGGTGGCGCGCTCCCGTGTGCGCAGCAGCAGGTGCTGCATCAGGTCCAGTTCGCTCTCGTGGGCCGATGGCCCGGTCTCGGGGCGGGGCGTCGCGCCGGTCGGCTCCTCGGTCACGGCGTGCAGCTCCCAGGGGGCGAACGCCGAGGCGCAGGCGTGCCGGAAGGTGGCGCTCCGCTCGGCCAGCCGGCGCGTTGTGTCGCAGACATGGATCTCACCGGCCTGCACATGCCCCAGCATCGTCCGGCAGGTGTCGACGATCGCTCCGCCCACCCACAGCGGTGTCGCGCCCCTGTCGGGCTGACGCCGCACGACGGCCTCGCCGGTGGTGACGGCCGCATGCAGGGTCAGCCCCCGGACCGCGGACTGCGGGGGTGCCAGGGTGCCGGTCGGGATGCTGAGGCTTTCGCGTACGGCCGCGGCGGCGCGCACCGCCCCCGCGGCGTCACCGGAGCGTTCCGTATCGCCGGTGAACACCGCGAGCAGCAGCGATCCGAGTATCGAGGCGACCCGGCCGCCGTGCAGCTCCGTCTTCTCCTTGGCGAGCTGGGTCAGGGCGTCGAGGACCTGGTCACCGTCCTCGGGAGGCAGACCGCTCAGCTCGTCGCCGAGGCCGAAGCGGAACATCACCACGCTCGCGGTGCGGGCCGCCGCGCCCGTGTGCGGGCCTTCGTCCGTACCGGCCGGCGGCTGCCGGGGCTCTTCCGCAGCGGCGGTCCGGGGCCCTTCGGCATGCGCGGACCCGGGCGCTTCCGTACGGGCGGACCCGGGCGCTTCCGTACGGGCGGACCCGGGCTCTTCGGCACGGGGCCGGGCGGCCTCGGCCACCGAAAGGGAGGCGAGGGCCGTCGTATCGCGGGCCGGGGTGTCCAGAGCCGGGTCGTGGGTGAGGATCGCCTGATGCAGTCGGCGCAGCTCCCGGCCCGGTTCCAGCCCGAGGCCCTCCACGAGCGCGGCGCGCACCCGCCCGAAGACCGCCAGCGCCTCGGCCTGCCGCCCGCACCGGTACAACGCCAGCATCAGCTGCCCCGCGGCGCGTTCCCGCAGCGGCTCGGCCTCCACGAGGGCCTTCAGTTTGCCCAGGACCAGCTGGTGCCGGCCGCAGGCGAGGGCCGCCTCGAAGTGGTCCTCCATGACGTCGTGCCGCCGGTTCTGCACCGCGGTCAGTTCCGGCCAGCAGGTGCCCTCCTCCACCAGGTCGGCGAGCACGGGCCCGCGCCACAGGGAGAGTGCCTCGTGGAGGGTCTGCCAGGCGAGCTGCGGATCACCGGCGGCCAGCGCCGCCCGCCCGGCCGCCACCCCCTGCTGGTAGACGAGCAGGTCGACCCGCTGTGCCGGTACCCGGAGCAGGTAGCCGGGGGCCCGGGTCAGCAGCTGCGGGGCGTGCTCGGACAGCGGCGGCCGGGACAGGACGCCGCGCAGCTTCCAGATGGCGTTCTGCAGGATCTTCCGCGCGCTCACGGGCGGGTCGTCGCCCGCCCAGAGCGCCGAAAGCAGCTGACTGGTGGACACCACCTGGTTGGCGTGCAGCAGAAGGAACGACAGCGCCGCGCGCTGCCGCCGTCCCCCCAGGTCCACCAGGTCCTCTCCGTTCTCGATCTCCAACGGTCCCAGCAATCGGAACTGCATGAACTTCCCCCGTTCTTCGTTCTCGTGCGGCATGACCGATGGTCCGCGCGTCGGCAGCACCGGCCCCCGCCACTGCCCCGGCCCCCGTTGGCACGCGGGCCGGCGAGAGGTGTCATGCGGACCCGATGGATCAATCAGTCGCCGGAGGAGGCGAGTACCTCACCCGCCCCTTTACGCAACAGTGTGCACACATCTCGCAATCCTCCGCCCAAACGTTCGATGTCCGCATTCGTGACATCGATCGACGGCTCGAACCGCAGCGTGTTCAGCGCGCTGGCCGTCGGGAACGTCCGCACCCGGTGCCGACGCAGCAGGTGACCGGCCAGGAAGTAGCCGAACAGGCCGCTGCCCGCGAGCTCCCGGAGCTCCGGCGAGGAGGCGTCGGACTGGTCGTGGAACTCCAGGCCGAGCATGAGCCCTTGCCCCCGTACCTCCTTGACCACGTCCGGGAAGTCCGCGTGCACCGCGTCCAGTTCGGCGCGCAGCTTCTCGCCCCGCTCCTCCGCCCGGCGGTACGCTCGCCCGCCGTCCCGCTCCAGGATCTCCAGGACCTTGAGCGCGATATGACAGGAGAAGCTGTCCTTCGCGAAGGTCGAGCTGTGCACGATTTCGAACTCTCGGCGATAGCGGGCCTTCCGTACCAGCATGACCGAGGTTTTTGCGATGCCGCCGCCGAGCGTCTTGGCGAGGGTGTAGTAGTCACCGCGCAGTCCGAGTCGCGAACTGGCGAGTAGCATTCCGGTCCGGCCCATTCCGCTTTGAATCTCGTCGACGACGACCGGGCAGTCGACCTCCGCGCAGAACTCCTGGATCTCCTGGGCGAATTCGGGGGTCAGGACGTGAATTCCGCCCTCGCCCTGAATCGGCTCGACCAGAAAGGCACAGAAAACCGGAAGCTCGCGCTCGGTCACCGTGATCTCGCCGTCGGTGACGGCCAGGCCGAGGAGGACCCGGCGCTCCTCGGTGTGGATTTCCTTGAGCACCTCCGGCCTGCCGTGCGGCACAAATCGGGCCTGTGCGGCCAGCGATTTGAACGGCAGTCGGTAGCCTTCGTTGTGGGTCAGCTGTACGCTTCCGGCGAGCTTTCCGTGGAAGCCCCCCTCAAGGGCCAGGAAAAGCGGAGGAGTCGCGGCGCTCTCCTCGTTGAGCCGCCTGATCTCCGCTTCCAGGAGGTCGAGGACATCGTTGTCGTCGGCCGGGCGCGCGAGTCCGAGCCGGGCGGGCGTCCGGCCCGGGACGGTGGCGGCCCTGGTGGCCACGGCTTCCCGCGCCACGCCGAACCCGGCTTCGATGTCGGCGAGCAGGTCGGAGATCCGCATGCCGCGGTCCAGCTCAGCGTGTTTGACGGCGGCCTCCACCGCCTCCGCTCCGCTGTTCCCGAAGATGGCGAAATAGGGCTCGTCGACGTCGAGCTCTCGGTGGATGATGCGGTTCAGCTCGGCCGCCAGGTCGTTGGCGTAGGGGTGGCGGGAGAACTGGGCGTGTACCGGGGTCTGCTCGGCCAGCAGTTCCCGCGCGCGCTCGATGATCTCCGGATGGTTGTGGCCGAGCAGCACCGATCCGTATCCGCCGGCGAAGTCGGTGACCGGAACTTCCGTACCGTCGGCATGCTGCTGGTAGAGCGTGTTTCCCTCGGCCCGGACGTATTCGACGGCGAGTCCCGCGGCGCCGAGTACCTGGCGCAGATAGGGCTCGGCAAGCTCGGCCGTTCCGGATGTGGCAGCGATCTCATTCATGTTTACAGCGTCCGGGGGCCCGGTCAATCGCCGGTCACTGAGGGGTCATTGCGTGCCGGTCGGGGCAGATGGCGGGATGGTTACCCGGGCATGGGAGAACCGCGAAGCGGCATGGGTACGTTGAAGCCGCCGGCTGCCCTTTTCACGCGGACGGCCCAGACGTGACCGGTGTGACCAATCGGAGAGAGTTGCATGAATTCCGCGTCCGCTGAACTCGATTACGCCGCCGTGCGTTCCGGTACGGAACCGGTGGCGCCCGACCGGCTGCGCGGGGCGATGTCCCGCTTCGCCACCGGAGTCACGGTGCTCACCGTGGGCGGGGAGCACCTCCACGCCATGACGGCGAACGCCTTCTGCTCCGTCTCGCTGGAACCACCGTCCGTGCTGTGCAGCGTGGGCCACAGCGCGGTGATGCACACGGCCCTGACCAAGGCGGGGCGCTTCGCGGTGAACATACTCGGGGCCCACCAGGAAGAGCTGGCCCGCCATTTCGCCGACAAGGACCGTACGCTGGGCGCCGCACAGTTCGAGAGCGTCGGCTGGCGCGCGGGCGACCACACGGGTGCGCCGCTGCTCGGTGGCGCGGTGGCCTGGCTGGAGTGCGAGCTGACCGAGTCGCACGTCTTTGGTGACCACACGATCTTCATCGGTACAGTGCTCGGGGCCGGCCAGGGAACGCGGGAGGACGAGCTGCTGTTCGTCAACGGCCGCTTCGGAAAGCCGACCGCCGCCTCCTGAGGCGGCGCATCGCGAGCGAGCACGAAGCCCGGGCCGTCACCGACGGCCCGGGCTTCGCTGCTCAGCGCGCTCGGAGGAGATCAGAGGAAGTACGTGCCCGGCTCCAGGCCGGCCAGGACCCGTCCCTGGACCTCCAGGTTGGCATTGAGCTGCACCAGCGCATGCAGCGAAAACCCCTGGATGTCGCGGTGGAAGCGCTGCAGGTCCACATCGCGCCGGATGACCGAGCCACCGCTCGCGGAGAACAGCAGCTCCACCGCCTCCTTGGCCAGCTGCGCGGCGTACGCCGTTTGGCCGCGAACCACGGCCTTCTCGGCGTCGGTGGGCTGCTCACCGGCATCGGCCGCGGTCTGGAGGACCTCCAGCCAGCGGCCGGCGAGTGCCTCGGCCGCATCGATCTTGTTGGCCGCCGTGGCCACCTGCTGCTGGGTGAGCGGGTGCAGGCGCTGGTCGGTCCACTCCGTGTACGTGATGCCGCGGCCGGGCAGCCGCTCCAGGAAGAGTTCGTACGCACCGCGGGCGATGCCCACGAACGCCGCCGCGACACCGGAGAGCACGTACCCGAGCAGGCCGTAATTGCGCCCCGTCGCACCCGTGTTGGAGCGTTCCCCCGTCGCGCTGACCATGGCCTCTTCCAGGGCCACCACGCGATGCGCGGGTACGAAGACATCCGTGGCGGTCGTGGTGACACTGCCGGTGCCCGAGCCGGCGGAGACGTCCCAGTCGTCGGCGAGGCTCAGCTCGGCGGTGGGCACCAGGGCGACCAGTTCCTCACTGGTCCCGTCCGGGTGCTCGACCATGGCGGCCAGCAGGTCCCAATCAGCGCCCCGGCAGCCGGAGTTGAACCGCCAGGTTCCATTGAGCCGGTAGCCGCCGTCGACGGGGACGAGCGTACCGGTGGGCGCGAACACGATGGACACCCGTGTGCTGCCGCCCGTGAAGACCCCTTCCTGGGCCCGGTCGGGATACAACGAGGCGGCCCAGGTGCTGGTCAGCCAGACCATGGTCAGCCAGCCGGTGGACGGGCAGCCGCGGGCGACCTCCGCGATCACCTTGAACTGTCCGGCCGCGTCGAGGTCGAGGCCCCCGTGGGCCCGCGGCACGGCCGCGCGGAACACCCCCGCCTTCTCCAGCAGATCCAGGTTCTCCTGGGGGATCCACCGGTTCTCCTCCGCGCCCGCGCCGTTGCGGCGCAGGGTGGGCACGATGTCCCGTACGGCGTCCAGTACGGACGCCAGTTCTTCCTGTGTGGCCACTGTTGCTCCTCGCTCGACCTGCGGATGGCACCTACGGCATGACGGGACCCCCTGGCGGGCCAGGGGGTCCCGTCGCGTACTAGTCGGCGACCAGTCCCGTCGCGGCGACCGGCCGGTCGATGGCCATCAGCCAGCGGCCGTCGGCGGTGCGCCGCAGCACGTCGGTGCAGTTGCCTTCCAGGCGGACCGGCTCACCGTCGGGGCCGGTGGAGTCGATGCGGTAGTCGACGCCGATCAGCGCCACGTCACCGGCGACGTAGGAATGCGTGACGGTCGCCTTCAGGGTGGGCTTGGCCGCCAGGAAGTCCTTGAAGAACTTCAGCCGGGCGGCGCCCGTCAGGGGCTCGCCGGAGAAGTTCGAGATCGAGTCCTCCAGGTAGAGACGGTTGAACAGCTCGCCGTCACCCGAGTTGAACACCTGGATGAAGATCTCGTTCTGGGTATCGGTGTCATCGGTGAGATCGGGGCGTTCCGGGTCGAAGTCGACGGTGAAGGACATGAGTGTGCCGTTCCCTTCCGGTGGTTGAATGGCCGAAGCCGAGGTGAGGTGCGCGAGGCGCGGACGGACGTGCGGCCTATGCCTCGCCGGCTGCCTGCCTGGCGGCGCGCAGACCCGATTCGATGGCGCCGTCGATGAAGCCGCTCCAGCCGTTGGCGATGTCACCGCTGGCGAAGGAGAGCCGGCCCTTGGGCTCGGTCACGTCCGGGTAGAGCGTGGTGAGCTGGCCCGGCCTGCGGAACGCCCAGCCGCCGCGCGCATAAGGATCCCGGCCCCAGTCGTGCGCCTTGACGCCGATGACGTCGAGGTCCACCCCGAGCTTCTGCACCGCGCTCTTGACCTGCGCGGTGCTGGCCGGGTCGAGGGTCGGGTCGGTACTGAAGGCGATGTACAGCATGCCCTCGGAGGTTTCCTTGAAGGGCAGCAGCATGGGGATCGGCGAGCCGCCCTCGGCGCCCTGGCCGTAGAACCGGCCCGCTCCCTTGCGGGCGTGGATCCACAGCTTGACCGCGTTCTTCACGGCGATGCCCTGGTCCGACGCGGCCGTCAGGGCAGGGGGCAAGGAGGGCGAGAACTTGAGGGTGGACCAGGCGTTGGCCGGGATCGCGACGACGACCTTCGCGGCGCTGTACTTCCTGCCCGCCTTGGTGGTGACGTAGACCGTGGCGCCGGTGTCGGCGACGGAGGCGACCGGTGTGCTCAGCCGGACGGTCGGCCTCGTCTCGTCGATCATCGCCTGGAGCAGGGCGTGGGTGCCCTTGGCTATGCGGTAGCGCTGGGTGTCGTTCCAGCCCGCGTTGGACCAGCCGGCCAGTGCCCACCACTGCGCGAACATGGTGAACGCACCCATGTCGCTCGTGCCGCCGGAGTACACCGCGGTCTGCCCGTTGATGAGCAGCTCTTCCTCGGGTGTGAGGGAGAGCTGATTCAGCCGGTCGCGGAGCGTCAGCTTGTCCAGGCTCTGCAGCAGATCCGCGCGGTACAGCGGCTCGTACGGCTTCGCGAAGTACTCCCGGGACCCGTCGTACATCCGGTCGAAAATGGCGCCGATGCGGCCGAATCCGTCGTCCGGCGTGAACTCCTTCGGCCCGCTCGGCGTCGGCAAGAACGCCCGCTCGATCGGCTGGTCCTCCTCCAGCGCCAGCGAATAACGCTTGAGTTCGGCGCCGAGGTGCGGCTGGGTCGCCTCGACCCAGGTGCCGCCGCGCTCCACCAACTGCCCGGCGTACGTGTCCGTCCAGGTGCGCCCGCCGATCCGGTCGCGGGCCTCCAGGACGAGCACGCGCTTGCCGCGGGCCCGCAGCTCGCGGGCCGCCGTGAGGCCGGCGAAGCCCGCGCCGATGACGATGACGTCCCAGTCGGTGCTCTCCTCGGCCGGACTCGCACCCGACGCGACACTGGCGAGGGCGCCGGCCGCGGGCACCGCGACGGCCGCCGCTCCCGCCGCCCTGAGGAGTGTGCGGCGTGACGGCCGCCGGTGACTATTGGGCTTCATGATCGGACTGTTCCCCCGTGTACTCACTGCCGTCCCGCATCGCGGAACGGTCCCGTCTTTCTGATCTTCTTGCTGATGGGACTGTTGTTCCTCTGTGCCGCCGCGGACGTACCGCCGCGGACGGATCAGCTCTGCTGCCCGTACGGGTCGTCGATCGCGTACCGCCATATCCGGTCCTCGCCCCGGGTCAGCACATCGACGCCGATCCCTTCCAGGCGCTCGGGTGCGCCGTCGTCGTCGACGGACTCGATCACCCAGTCGACGATCATCAGGGCGGTGTCTCCGGTGACGAACGACTGCCGCGGCGTAGCCGTCATCTTCGGCCGGCGGGCCAGGAAGGCCCGCTGATATTCCTTGCGGGCGTTGCCGGTGAGCGGCTTGCCCGGCTCCCATACGGCGACGGCGTCCGCGGTGTAGAAACCGTCGACCGTGTCGAAGTCGCCGGCGTTGAACGCCTCGACATACTGCGAGGTGTGCTTTTCCAGATCCGCGTCGAGCTGCGACATGGTGGTATCTGCCTGCCTTCTTCAGGAGGGGCTCGGCGTCTGCTGCGGGAGTGACGCCTGTGCATTCCGTGGCCCGACACTATGGGGCCCGGTTCAACGTCCCGCCCATGTCGCGGTAATGAGTTGATCTCTCCGACCGGTGCGCCACGGGAGGCCGTGAATTCTCCCGTTATGCAAAATGCCGCCGGCGACTCCCGGAGGAGTCGCCGGCGGCACATCGGACCGTCGCGGATCGCGTCATTCCGTCATCGGACGCGGCCGTCCCACTGCCATCCCGCACGGCGCGGCAGGCCGGGGAGTTCAAGGCGGCCCGTACACCACAGCAGGGTCTCGGCGGGCCCGTGTCCGGCGGGGGCGTCGGGGAAGAGGCGCTCGACCACGGGGGCGGCCAGCTCGTCCGACGGTACGTAGTCGACACCGACGGCGCGCCCGATGTCCCGGCCGTGTACGACCAGTTCAAGGATGCCCATGGCGGCGAAACCGGCGGCGTCGGAGTGTCCGTACGGGTGCCAGGCGCGGACCTCGGGCGGGGTGTCGCGGACCGTGCCGGCCAGCAGCGTGCCGGCGATCCGGAGGCCTTCGAGGGCGGCCGGAACGGGAGCGTGCTCGTCGATCGAGGAGAACAGCGTGATGTAGCGGTCGGTGGGCCGGGCGATGAGCAGACCCGCGTATCCCACGACGCCGAGCGCGATGTGCGAAAGGGTTTCCCGGCAGTCCCAGTCCAGCTCGCCGGCCTTTTGGCGCCAGTCCTGGTGCGCGCCCTTTTCCAGTGCCGCGGTGGTGTCTTCGGTCGCGGTCCTTACGAGGTCAGGCCATGAAAGTGTCATGCAGGGGATGGTGTCATACGCCACCGCCCGGGTCGCCGCCGTTCATTTCCGAGTAACTGCGCGGTAATTGCGCAGGTCAATTGGGTGGCGCGGGTGATGACCGGGCAATGGGCAAAGTCTTACTGAGTTCTGCCCGGCATTCAGTAATGTTCCCGGTGCCCTGAGAGTGCTGTGCTTTCGCGCCTCTCGACCGGCAAGAAGGAACCGCACTATCGAGGAGCCGGAATGGCCACGAACGACGACCTGGCAGCCGTACTGGATGCCGTGCGCAGCATCGTCCCGACCCTCCGCGAGAACGGCCGCGCGGGGGAGGAGAGGGGCTGGCTCTTGGACGAGAGCATCGAACTCCTCGAAAAGGCCGGGGTGTTCCGCATGGCCGTGCCCCGGCGGTTCGGCGGCCTCGACCTGCCCCTCGCCGACCAGACGAAGGTCATCACCGAGATCGGCCGCGGCTGCCCGGCCGCCGCATGGGTGACCATGGTGTGGGTGACGAGCACCTGGACCGCCACGCTCTACCCGGACAAGGCCCAGGAGGAGATCTTCGCCGACGGCTCGGTCAAGATCTCCAGCGCCTTCGCGCCGACCGGCATCGCGACCCCCACGGACGGCGGCTACCTCCTCAACGGCAGCTGGAAGTTCAACACCGGCTGCAAGGGCGCCGACTGGGACTTCACGGCCGCGATGGTGGAGAACCCGGACGGCAGCCAGGGCGAGATCATGGCCGTCGTCCCGATGAGCGACCTGAAGGTGGTCGACGACTGGGACGTCTCAGCGGGCGCCGGCACCGGCAGCGCCACCGCGGTCGCCGAGAACGTCTTCGTACCGGCGCACCACGCGGTGTCCTTCGAGGAAGTGATGGTCAGCGCGACCGGGGACCGCTCCAACACCGGTGCCACCGGACGCAATTACGGGCTGCTCAGCTTTGTCATGGCCGAGTGCGCCGCGGTGTTCATCGGCATCGCGCGCGGTGCGTACGAACTGTTCCTCGACCGGCTGCCCGGCCGCGGGATCACGTACACCGACTGGACCGACCAGAAGCTGCACCCGCTGACGCAGATACAGGTCGCCACCGCGGCCAACAAGATCGACGCCGCCGAGGCCCTGTCCGAGCGCTGGCTGACGCTGCTTCAGGAGCGGGCCGACGCCGGGGTGCAGCCGACCGACGCGGAGAAGGCGATCGTGCGCGGCCAGACCGCGTTCGCCGCCCAGCTGTCCAAGGAGGCGGTGGAGATCCTCTTCAACGCCAGCGGGGGATCGGTCATCCGGCGCGATGTCCATCTGCAGCGCTTCCACCGCGACATCCAGGGCTTTTCCCTGCACGCCCTCGCCCAGGTCGACGTGAATCTGGAGCTGCAGGGCCGGGTCCTGCTCGGCATGGAGCCGGGGACCGTCTTTCTCTGAGCCGGCCGGGCTCAGCACCTTTCTTTTCCGTACGACGTGCAATGGAGGACTTTTTCATGGGTGACAACCGCAACGCGGTGACGGTCATCGGCCTCGGCCTGATGGGACAGGCGCTGGCCGCCACGTTCCTCAAGGCAGGCCACAGGACGACCGTATGGAACCGCTCGGCGGACAAGGCCGGCAAGCTCGTCGCGGACGGCGCGGTCCTGGCCGCCACGCCGGCCGAGGCGGTCGCCGCGAGCGAGCTCGTGGTCGTCTGCGTGTCGACGTACGACGTGGTCCACGACGTCATCGGCTCGCTCGGCGACGGCCTGCGCGGCAAGGTCGTGGTCAACCTGACCAGCGGCTCCTCCGACCAGGCCCGGCAGACCGCCGAGTGGGCGCGGAAGCACGGCGCCCAGTACCTCGACGGCGCCATCATGATCACGCCGCCCGGTATCGGCGCCGAGACCTCCGTGCTCTTCTACGCCGGCGACAAGGGCGTCTTCGACGCCCACGAGCCCGTCCTGAAGCAGCTCGGCGGCGGCACCACCTACCTCGGCACCGACCATGGCAAGCCTTCGCTGTTCGACGTCTCGCTGCTCGGTCTGATGTGGGGCACCCTGAACAGCTTCCTGCACGGTGTCGCGGTGGTGGAGACCGCCGGCGTCAAGGCGGAGGAGTTCCTGCCCTGGGCGCACATGTGGCTCGATGCCATCAAGATGTTCACGGCCGACTACGCCGCCCAGATCGACGCGGGTGACGGCAAGTTCCCCGCCAACGACGCCACCCTTGAGACGCACCTGGCCGCGCTCAAGCACCTCGTCCACGAGAGCGAGGCGATCGGCGTCGACGCCGAACTGCCCAAGTACTCCGAGGCGCTGATGGAGCGCATCGTCGCGCAGGGGCACGCCAAGAACAGCTACGCCAGCGTGATCAAGGCTTTCCGCAAGCCTGCCGAGTAAGGCGTTCGGTCACCCCTGACCAGGGGCCGGTTCTGCACCCCCGGCAGACCGGCCCCTTCCGCTTGCCCGGCCATTTCGCCGAGGCGCACCTTTCAAAGGAGATTCGTGTGCACGACCAAGACGGCAAGCGGCCCGGCCGCACCGATCGAAGAACGCTGCTCAAGGCCGCGGGTGCGGCGGCGCTCACCGCCGGTCTGAGCACGGCCGCGAGCGGGCCCGCCGCGGCCGACGACCGGCCCTGGGACGCCATCGTCATCGGCGCCGGTTACGCGGGCGGCACCGTTGCCCGCGAGCTGAGCGCACGCGGCCTGTCCGTCCTGGTCCTGGAGGCCCGCGACCGGATCGGCGGGCGCATCAGGACCGAGACGTTCGCCGGCGAGCGCATCGAGCTGGGTGGTGGCTGGTTCGGCCCCGGACAGGACCTCGTCGCCCGGGAACTGACCCGTTACTCGCTCACCACCAGCGAGGACGTGCACGCCACCCGCATGGTCATGCCGACCGCCGGCGGTTACCGCAGCCACGCCCCGGAGGAGGCCCTCGGGCGGCTCGGCACCTTGTTCGCGGAGTTCTACGCCGGTTCCGACAGGTACTTCGAGCGGCCCTACGAACCGCTGTACCGCACGGACCTCCTGAAGAGCGTCGACCCCCTGTCGCTGGCCGACCGCATCGCCCAGCTCGCGCTGTCCCCGGAGGACCACGACTGGGTGAGCGGTGCCACCTCGGTCTTCGCGGGTGGCAACCGCGTCGGCGCACTGACCGGACTGGCCCAGTGGTACCAGCTCGCCGGCGGCACGTACGACGGGTTCCTCTCGGTGATGAGCCTGAAGCCCGAGGGCGGCATGCTCGCGGTCCTGGAGCGGATGTTCCGCGACGCCGGGGCGACGGTCCGGCTCAACTCGCCGGTCACCGCGGTCCGCGAGAGCGGCGGCCTCACCCGCGTCGAGGTGAGCGGCGGCCGGGTCTACAAAGCGCCGGTGGTCGTGGTCGCGACGCCGGTCAACCTCTGGCGCACGATCACCTTCGCGCCCGGGCTGCCCAAGGCGCACGCGGACGCCGCTCGCGAGGGCATCGGCGTACCGCACGCCACCAAGCTGTGGCTGCACGTGCGCGGTACCTCCGAGCCGGTGTACGCGCAGGCTCCGGAGGGCGCCCCGATCCTGCTGATGCTGCCGCAGGCGGAACTCCCCGACGGCCGCCTCTTCGTCGCCTTCACCGGGCCCGCGCTCGATGTGTCGGACCCGGCGGCGGTACGGGCGGCGGTGCGCGAGCTCGTACCGGAGGCCACGGTCGTCGATCACCGGGCCATGGAGTGGAACAAGGACCGGTACGCGCGCGGCGGCTGGGGCCTGCGGCGGCCCGGCCAGCTCCTGCGCCAGCTGCCGGCGATCCAGGAGCCGCACGGCCGGATCGTCTTCGCGGGCGGCGACATCGCCGGCGGCTGGCACGGTGCCTTCGTGGAGGGAGCCCTGGAGTCGGGCTTCCGGGCCGCGGAGCAGGCCGCCGCCCTCCTCGGCTGACCGGCCCCGAGCACTTCCGGCACGCCATTACCGGGCGTTTCTCATTCGTTCCACAGCCCGGTAATGGCGTGCTCTCTTTCTTTTTCGCGAGCCCGATTACCGGCCTCGGGCCCGATTACCGGCCCGAGGCCGGACGCTGAGATGCGGGAGGAAACCCCTGCCTAGGATCGGCCCGAAGATTCGTCCACATACTCAGAAGTCTTTCGGTATTCGGCCGGAAAGGGCAGTCGAGCGCGATGACGAAACAGCACCACTCCGAGATACCCGGGCCCCGCCGCAGTCAGGACGAGGCGGCCGCGGGCCGGGACGAGGCGATCGCGGTCGTCGGCCTTTCCTGCCGGCTGCCGGGAGCCGCGGACCCCGGGGCGTTCTGGGAGCTGCTGCACACCGGGTCCGACGCCATCACCCCCGTTCCCGAAGGCCGCTGGCGGTCGGCGACCGGAGAAGAAGCGCCCGCGGACACCGGGCCCGGAATGCGACGGGGCGGCTTCCTGGACCGGGTCGACGCCTTCGACGCCGCGTTCTTCGGCATCGCGCCGCGCGAGGCGCGCGTCATGGACCCCCAGCAGCGCCTCGTGCTCGAACTGGCCTGGGAGGCCCTTGAGGACGCCGGGATCGTGCCGGCCACCCTCCGCGGCAGCCGCACCGCGGTGTTCGTCGGCACCCTGCGCGACGACTACGCCGCGCTGCTCTATCAGCACGGCGAACAGGCAATCACCCAGCACACCATGGCGGGTGTCAACCGGGGCGTGATCGCGAACCGGGTCTCGTACCACCTCGGTCTGCGCGGACCGAGTCTGACCGTCGACTCGGCACAGTCGTCCTCGCTGGTCGCCGTGCATCTGGCCGCCGAGTCGCTGCGCTCGGGGGAGTCCGAAGCGGCGATTGTGGCGGGTGTCAACCTGAACATCCTCGCCGAGGGCGCCGTCACCGAGGAGCGGTTCGGCGGGCTGTCCCCGGACGGCACGACGTACACCTTCGACGCCCGCGCCAATGGATTCGTACGGGGCGAGGGCGGCGGTGCCGTCGTACTCAAGCCGCTGTCGCGGGCCCTGGCGGACGGCGATCCGGTCTACGGACTGATCCACGGCAGCGCCGTGAACAACGACGGCGCCACCCCCGGCCTGACCGTGCCGAGCCGTGAGTCCCAGGAACGCGTGGTGCGCGAGGCGTACGAAAAGGCCGGCGTCGACCCGGGCGCGGTGCAGTACGTCGAGCTGCACGGTACCGGCACGCCCGTCGGCGACCCCATCGAGGCCGCCGCGCTCGGCGCGGTGCTCGGCGCGGGCCGCGAGGCCGGGAGCGCGCTGCGGGTCGGCTCCGCGAAGACCAACGTCGGCCACCTGGAAGGCGCCGCGGGCATCGTCGGCCTGCTCAAGACCGTGCTGGCACTGCGCCACCGCCGCCTCCCCGCGAGCCTGAACTTCCGTACCGCGAACCCCGCGATCCCCCTGTCCGAGCTCGGCCTTGAAATACAGCGCGAGACGGGTGACTGGCCGGCCCCCGACCGGTCGCTGCTCGCCGGTGTCTCCTCGTTCGGCATGGGCGGCACCAACGCCCATGTGGTACTCGGCGAGGCCCCCGCCCGGACACCGTCCGCCGCCGCTCCCGCCGAGGGGACGGCCGCCGACCTGCTGCCCTGGGTGGTCTCGGGCCGCAGTGCCGCGGCGCTCGCTGCCCAGGCCGGACGGCTGCATGCCGCCGCGACCGCCGACGGGGCACCGGGTCCGGCGGACATCGGCCGGTCACTGGCCTGCTCACGCACCGTCTTCGAGCACCGCGCCGTCGTCCTGGCCGCCGACCGGTCCGTAATGCTGGCGGGCCTGACCGCCCTGGCCCAGGGGAGCCCCGCGACGCAGGTCGTCTCCGGTGCCGTACGGCCCGGCGGCACGGCCTTCCTGTTCACCGGGCAGGGCGCACAGCGCCTCGGCATGGGCCGGGAACTGCGCGCCGCCTTCCCGGCCTACGCGACCGCCTTCGACGAGGTGTGCGCGGCACTCGACCCGCTGATCGGGTGCTCCCTCGCCGAGGTGGTGGACTCCGGAGCGGGCCTGGACGACACCGCCTTCACCCAGCCCGCGCTCTTCGCGCTCGAGGTGGCCCTCCACCGCCTTCTCGGCTCCTGGGGCGTCGTCCCCGACCGGGTCGCCGGGCACTCCATCGGAGAGATCGCCGCGGCCCATGTCGCGGGTGTGCTGTCCCTCGACGACGCCGCGCGGCTCGTCGCGGCGCGCGGCCGGCTGATGCAGCAACTCCCGTCCGGCGGCGTCATGTTCGCCGTGGAGGCCGCCGAGGTCGAGGTGGCGCCGCTGCTCGCCGGGCAGCGGGGCCGGGTGTCGATCGCCGCTGTCAACGGGCCCCGCTCGGTGGTGCTCTCCGGCGAGCGGGACGTGGTCGCCGCGATCGCGGACCGACTGGCGGAAAAGGGCCGCAAGACCCGGAGGCTGACGGTCAGTCATGCCTTCCACTCGCCGCTCATGGACCCGATGCTGGAAGAGTTCCGCCGCGTCGTCGCCCGACTGACCTTCCATGAGCCCAGGATCGCCGCGGTGTCCACAGTGACCGGCGCCGCCGTCGGGCCGGGCCAGTGGGCCTCGGCCGACTACTGGGTCGAGCAGGTCCGCCGCCCGGTGCGGTTCCTGGAGGCCGTCCGCACCCTGGAGGCGGCAGGCACCGCCACCCTCCTCGAACTGGGACCCGACGGGGTCTGCGCGGCCATGGCCGCCCACTGCGTGCGGGACACCGACGCCACGGCGCCCGTCGCCGCTCTGCGCGCGGGCCGCTCCGAAGTCCGTACGCTGCTCGCCGCCCTCGCCGCCGCGTTCGTACGCGGTACGGAGGTGGACTGGGCGGCCGTGCACGCCGGCACCGGCGGCCGCCGGGTCGCGCTGCCCACGTACGCCTTCCAGCGCGAGCGGTACTGGATCGAAGGACCGGCCCGCGCCGCGGCGCTCCCGGCGGCCGAAGAAGCCGCCTCCGAACCCGCGCCTCTCGTCCCGCACACGCGGCCGACGGGCGCCGACGTCACCGCCCTCGTTCTCGACCGCATCGCGGCCGTACTCGAATATCCCGAGGGGCGGCGCGTCGACGCGCACGCCACGTTCAAGGACCTCGGCTTCGACTCGCTGATGTCGGTCGAGCTGCGCAACGCGCTGGCCGCCGCCACCGGCCTGAAGCTGCCCAGCGGCCTGCTCTTCGACCAGCCGACCCCCGCCGCGCTCCTCGCGCATCTGCACAGCCTGCTCGCCGGCGGGCCCGCCGACGCGGGCTCCCCGGCCCGCCCCGAGGACACCGACGAGGAGCCCATCGCCATCGTCGGCATGGCCTGCCGCTACCCGGGCGGCGTCACCTCCCCCGAGGAGCTGTGGCGCCTGGTCGCCGACGGCACCGACGCGATCTCCGGCTTCCCCGGCGACCGGGGCTGGGACCCGGACCTCTACGACAGCGACGCCACGAACGGCGGCCACAGCACTGTCCGCGAAGGCGGATTCCTGCACGACGCCGCCCTCTTCGACAACGAGTTCTTCGGGATCTCGCCGCGCGAGGCCCTGGCCATGGACCCGCAGCAGCGCCTCCTCCTGGAGACCGCCTGGGAGGCCATCGAGCGCGCGGGCCTGGATGCAGCCGCCGTCAAGGGCAGCCGCACCGGTGTGTTCGTGGGCGCCACCGCTCTCGACTACGGACCCCGGATGCACGAGGCCCCGGACACCGTCGAGGGCCATGTGCTCACCGGCACCACCCCGAGCGTCCTCTCCGGCCGCATCGCCTACCAGCTGGGCCTGCTCGGCCCGGCCGTCACCGTCGACACCGCCTGCTCGTCCTCGCTGGTCGCCCTGCACATGGCGGTACGGTCGCTGCGCTCCGGCGAGACCGGCCTCGCCCTCGCGGGCGGGGCGACCGTGATGTCCTCGCCCGGCATGTTCGTGGAGTTCTCGCGGCAGCGGGGTCTCGCCGCCGACGGCCGGTCCAAGTCCTTCTCGGCGGCGGCGGACGGGACGTCCTGGGCGGAAGGCGTGGGGCTGCTCGTGGTCGAGCGGCTCTCGGACGCCCGCCGCAACGGCCACCGCGTCCTCGCTGTCGTACGGGGCACCGCCATCAACCAGGACGGTGCGGGCAACGGCCTCACCGCCCCCGTCGGCCCCTCGCAGCGGCGAGTGATCCGCGAGGCGCTGGCCGACGCACACCTGGAGCCGGGCGAGGTGGACGCGGTCGAGGCCCACGGCACCGGCACGCGCCTCGGCGACCCCATCGAGGCCGAGGCGCTTCTCGCGACCTACGGCCAGGACCGCGAACACCCGCTGCTGCTCGGCTCGTTGAAGTCCAACATCGGACACGCGCAGGCGGCCGCCGGTGTGGGCGGAGTGATCAAGATGGTGCAGGCGATGCGGCACGGAGTGCTGCCCAGGACCCTGCACGCGGACGAGCCCTCCCCGCACGTCGACTGGACCGCGGGCGCCGTGGAACTACTCACCGAGCAGACCCCGTGGCCCGCCACCGGCCGCCCGCGCCGCGCGGGTGTCTCCTCGTTCGGTATCAGCGGCACCAACGCGCACGTGATCATCGAGGAGGCCGCGCCCGAGGAGGAGCAGGCCCCGACGCCCGACCTGGCCGCGCCCGCCCCGTGGCTCCTCTCGGCGCACGACGAGCCGGCTCTGCGCGACCAGGCCACCCGGTTGCGTACGTGGGTCGCCGACGGCGGCGCACACCCGGCCGACATCGGGCTGTCCCTGGCCACCACCCGCACCGCCCTGCGCCACCGCGCGGTGATCACCGCGGTCGACACCGACGGCTTTCTCGCCGGGCTGGACGCCCTCGCCCGCGGCGATGCGGCGCCGCACGTGGTGACCGGCACGGCAGGCACCGGCCGTACCGCGTTCCTGTTCACCGGCCAGGGCGCGCAGCGCGCCGGCATGGGCCGCGAACTGTACGCCGCACACCCGGTGTTCGCCGCCGCGCTCGACGAGGTGTGTGCCGCGCTCGACCCGTATCTGAACCGGCCCCTGCGCGAGGTCCTGTTCGCCGGCGAGGACAGCGCCGACGGCCGGCTGCTGCACCGTACGGCCTACACGCAGCCCGCGCTGTTCGCCGTCGAGACGGCTCTGTTCCGGCTGCTCGGCCACCACGGCCTGACGCCCGACCTGCTCGCCGGGCACTCCATCGGCGAGGTCGCCGCCGCCCACGCGGCCGGTGTGTTCTCCCTGGCCGACGCCGCGCGGCTGGTCGCCGCCCGCGGCCGGCTGATGGAGTCCGCACGCAGCGGGGGCGCGATGTTCGCGATCGAGGCGGAGGAGTCCGAACTCGCCGACGAACTGGAGCAGGCCGCCGGTCGCCTGGCGCTCGCCGCCGTCAACGGCCCCGACTCCGTCGTCGTCTCCGGAGATGAGGAAGCCGCCGAGGAGCTTGCCGAACGATGGCGCTCACGCGGCCGCAGAACCCGAAGACTCCAGGTCAGCCATGCATTCCACTCGCCGCACATGGACGACGTACTGGGGGAGTTCCGCACCGTCGCGGCGGGTCTGACCTTCCACGCCCCACGCATCCCCGTGGTCTCCACGGTCACCGGCGAACTCGCCGCCACCGACGAGCTGACCTCGCCCGACTACTGGGCCCAGCAGATCCGCAGGCCCGTGCGGTTCCTCGATGCCGCGCGCACCCTGGAGCGGCACGGCGCCACCGTGTACGTCGAGACCGGACCGGACGCCGTGCTCGCGCCGCTCACGCGCGCCGCGCTGGCCGACGCGGAAGCGACCGTCGTCCCGCTGCTGCGGGCCGGCCGCCCCGAGCCCGAGACGCTGGCCGCCGGGATCGCGGGCGCCTGGGCGGGCGGGGCGCCGCTGGACGCCGCGCCGTTCCACCCCGGGGCCCACCGCGTCGACCTGCCGACATACGCCTTCCAGCGGCAGCACTACTGGCTCGCGCCGCACCGGCCCGCCGACGCGCGCGGCCTCGGCCTCGACCCGGCGGGCCACCCGCTGCTGAGCGCCGCGGTGGAGGTCGCCGGGCACGACGGCCTGATGCTCACCGGCCGGCTCTCCGCGGCCGACCACCCCTGGCTGACCGATCACGCCATCGGTGGCACCGTCCTGTTGCCCGCGACCGCCTTCCTCGAACTCGCCCTGGTCGCGGCGGGCCACTACGGCATCGAACGGATCGACGAACTGACCCTGGAGGCGCCACTGGCGCTGTCCGCGCAGGGCGCCGTACGCGTGCAGGTCGCCGTGGGCGCCCCGGACGCCACCGGGGCACGGCCCGTCGAGATCCACACCTGCCCCGACGGCGGCCCCGGGGGCGAGGGAGAGCGGACGTGGACACGGCACGCCTCGGGCTCCCTCGGCGGCCCTGCCGCACCCGCCGGGCCCGACCTGCGGCAGTGGCCGCCGGCGGGCGCCGACGAGGCCGAGCTGGACGGCATCTACGAGGAGCTCGCGGGTCTCGGCTATGAATATGGCCCGGCGTTCCAGGGCCTGACCGGACTGTGGCGCACGGGCGACGAGCTGTACGCCGAGGTGACCCTGCCCGGCGAACAGCACCCGGAGGCGGGCCGGTACGGACTGCACCCCGCCCTCTTCGACGCGCTCCTCCACCCCCTGGTGCTGCACGCCGCGGAAGCGGCGGGCACCTCGGCGGCCGACAGCATCCGGCTCCCGTTCTCGTGGACGGGCACGTCGCTGTACGCGACCGGGGCCGGGACGCTGCGGGTGCGGATCGCGCGGATCGCGCCCGACACCTTCACCCTGTACGCCGCGGACGCCACCGGAGAGCCCGTCGTGACGGTGGACTCGCTGAGTCTGCGCCCGGTCGCCAGGGACCGGCTCGCGCCGGTGCCCACTGAGCACCACGACGCGCTGTACGACGTGGAGTGGACGGCCGTCGCGACGCCCGTCGTGGACCCCCTGCGGGTGGCCGAGGTGCCCCATGCGGACCTGAGTGCCGTCGAGGCGACCGATGCCGAGGTGGTGTGCGTACGGGCCGACGCGCTGGTCCCCGCGGCGGCGGACGACGCGGCCGCCGCCCACCGGACCACCGCGGCCGTCCTGCGCCTCGTCCAGGACTTCCTCGCCGACGAGCGGTTCGCCACCGCCCGGCTCGTAATCCTCACTCGGGGCGCGGTGGCCACCACCCCCGGCGAGGACATCGCCTCGCTCGCCACGTCCCCGCTGTGGGGCCTGGCCCGTACGGTGCAGTCCGAGCACCCGGACCGCATCGTCCTGCTCGACACCGACACCGACACCGACACCGACACCGACGCTGCCGCCGCTTCGCGGCTGCTCGCCGCCGCCGTGGCTGCCGGAGAACCTCATATCGCGCTGCGCGACGGGGTGTTCAAGGTGCCCCGCCTGAAGCGTGCCGTACGCGAGGACGTCCCGGGCCCCTTCGCCGGCGACCGGGCCGAGCCGGTGCTGATCACGGGCGGCACCGGCGGCCTCGGCGCGCTGTTCGCCCGGCACCTGGTGGCCGAGCACGGAGTGCGCGCTCTGGTACTGGTGAGCCGACGCGGCCCGGACGCCCCGGGAGCATCCGAACTACGGGACATACTGGCCGAGTTGGGCGCTTCCGTGACGGTGGCGGCCTGTGATGTGGCGGACCGGGAGGCGCTCGCGGGGCTGCTCGACCGGGTGGGCCCGCTCTCGGGTGTCGTCCACACGGCCGGTGTGCTGGACGACGCGACCATCGAAGGCCTCACGGCCGAGCGGCTCGCGGCCGTACTCCGCCCCAAGGTGGACGCGGCCTGGCATCTGCACGAACTGACCCGGGACATGGACCTGACGGCCTTCGTCCTGTTCTCCTCCGTCTCCGGATTGCTCGGCACGGCGGGGCAGAGCAATTACGCCGCGGCCAACGCCTTCCTGGACGCGCTCGCCGCCCACCGCAGGGCGGCCGGCCTGCCCGCGACCTCGCTGGCCTGGGGCCTGTGGGACGCCACCCACGGCATGGGCGGCACGCTCGGCGACGCCGATCTGGCCCGCTGGGCACGGGCCGGATTCCGTCCGCTCACTCCGGAGCAGGGCCTCGTCCTGTTCGACGCCGCGCTCGCCGCTCCGCTCGCGCTGCGCGTCCCCGCGGCCCTCGACCCGCGGGCCGTGCTCGCCGCCGACGGCGAGCCCCCGGCGCTGCTGCGCGGTCTCGTCCGTACCCGCCCCCGGCGCGCCGCCGCGAGTGCCGCCACGGCACACACCGGCGGCACCACCTGGGCCGAGCGGACCGCTGCGCTCCCCGAGGAACAGCGGCGCGAGGCGGTCCTCGATCTCGTACGCGGCACCGTGGCCGGTGTCCTCGGCCATGCCGACCCGCACCGCCTCGACCCGAAGCGCGCCTTCAACGAGATCGGCTTCGACTCGCTCGCCGGTGTGGAGCTGCGCAACCGCCTGAACGCCGCCACCGGTCTCCGGCTGCCCGCCACCGTCGTCTTCGACCACCCCTCGCCCGAGGCCGTCGTGGACCACCTGCTGTCCCGGGTCACGGCCGACGCCACCCCGGCGAAGCGCCGGACGGCGCACGCCGTCGCCCAGCTGAACGAGCCGATCGCGATCGTCGGGATGGCCTGCCGCTATCCCGGCGGAGTGTCCTCGCCCGACGACCTGTGGCGCCTGGTGGCGGACGGCGCGGACGGCATCACCGGGTTCCCGGACAACCGTGGCTGGGACCTGGACGCGCTGTACGACCCGGACCCCGAGCACACCGGTACCTCGTATGTGCGCCACGGCGGCTTCCTGCACGACGCCGACCGGTTCGACCGGGAATTCTTCGGCATCTCGCCCCGCGAGGCCACCGCGATCGACCCCCAGCACCGGCTGCTCCTCGAAACGGCCTGGGAGACCTTCGAGCACGCCGGCATCGACCCCACCGGGCTGCGTGGCTCGCGCACCGGCGTGTTCACCGGCGCGATGTACGACGACTATGTCTCCCGCCTCGCGGCGGCCCCCGAGGAGTACGAGGGCTTCCTGCTGGCGGGCAACCTCTCCAGCGTCGTATCGGGCCGGCTCTCGTACACGTACGGATTCGAGGGCCCGGCCGTCACCGTGGACACCGCGTGCTCCTCGTCCCTGGTGGCCCTGCACCTGGCGGCGAACGCGCTGCGCAACGGCGAGTGCGATCTCGCCCTCGCCGGCGGCGTCACCGTCATGGCCGGTCCGCACGTCTTCATCGAATTCTCCCGGCAGCGCGGACTGTCGCCCGACGGCCGCTGCAAGTCCTTCTCGGCCGGCGCCGACGGCACCGGCTGGTCGGAGGGCGTCGGCCTGCTCCTGGTGGAGCGGCTGTCGGACGCCCGACGCAACGGGCACCGCGTGCTCGCCGTCGTCCGCGGCAGCGCGGTCAACCAGGACGGTGCGAGCAATGGTCTGACGGCACCGAACGGACCCTCGCAGGAACGGGTGATCCGGCAGGCGCTGGCCGCGGCCGACCTCGAACCGGCGGAGGTGGACGCGGTGGAAGCACACGGCACCGGAACGCGCCTCGGTGACCCCATAGAAGCCCAGGCGCTGCTGGCGACCTACGGTCAGGAACGCGAACAGCCGCTGCTGCTCGGGTCGTTGAAGTCCAACATCGGGCATTCACAGGCGGCGGCCGGCGTCGGCGGTGTGATCAAAATGGTGCAGGCCATGCACCACGGCGTCCTGCCGAAGACCCTGCATGCGGACGAGCCGTCGCCGCACGTGGACTGGACCGCGGGCGCCGTGGAACTGCTCACCGAGCAGACCGCGTGGCCGAGCGTCGGCCGACCCCGGCGGGCCGGTGTGTCCTCGTTCGGCATCAGCGGCACCAACGCCCACGTGATCATCGAGGAGGCCGCCGCCGAAGAAACGCCGGCCACGGCACCGGAGCCGATCGCCCCCGCGCCCTTCGTGCTCTCCGCGCGCGGCGAGGACGCCCTGCGCGCCCAGGCCGGGCGCCTGCGAGAGCATCTGAGCACACACCCGGGGCAGAGCCTCGCGGACACCGGCTGGTCGCTGGCCACCACCCGAGCCCGCCACGACCGACGGGCCGTCGTCGTGGCCACGACCCGGGACGAACTCCTGGACGCCATGGACGCACTGGCCCGAGGCGAGACCACCCCGGCCGTCCAGCGCGCCGGCTCCGCCCCGCGTGGCAAAACCGCCTTCCTGCTGACCGGGCAGGGCTCGCAACGCATCGGCATGGGCCGCGAGTTGTACGAAACGTCGCCGGTGTTCGCCGCCGCGCTCGACGAGGTGTGCCGCCACTTGGACCGCGAACTCCTGCGGCCCCTGAAGTCCGTGCTCTTCGCGCCCGAAGGGGCACCCTCGGCGGCGCTGCTCGACCAGACGGCCTTCACCCAGGCCGCCCTGTTCGCCCTGGAGACCGCCCTGTTCCGGCTGGCCGAACACTACGGCCTGACCCCGGACTTCCTGCTCGGCCACTCGGTGGGCGAGGTCACCGCGGCCCATCTCGCGGGCGTACTCGACCTGCCGGACGCCTGCGTCCTGGTCGCCGAGCGCGGCCGGCTGATGCAGGCCGCACGGGAAGGCGGCGCGATGGCGGCCGTCGGGGCCGCCGAGGACGAGGTCCGCGCCGCGCTCGCCGGACACGGTGAACGGGTGACCGTCGCGGGCGTCAACGGCCCCCGCTCCACCGTGATTTCGGGTGACGCGGACGCCGTGGAAGAGCTGGCCGCGTACTGGAAGGAGCGGGGCGCGCGGACCAAACGGCTGCCGGTCAGCCACGCCTTCCACTCGCCGCACATGGACGACGTACTGGCGGAGTTCCGAGCCGTCGCCGAGGGCCTCACCTTCCATGAGCCGCGCATTCCGATCGTCTCCAACGTCACCGGCGAGCTCGCCGGCAGCGACGAGCTGGCCTCGCCCGACTACTGGGCGCGGCACATCCGCGAGGCGGTCCGCTTCCTGGACGGAGTGCGACTCCTCGAAGCCCGCGGCGTGACCGAATGGGTCGAACTGGGCCCCGACGGAGTGCTGAGTGCGCTGGTCACCGAGTCCCTGACCGTCGACCCCGGCACGGTCGTGCCCCTGCTGCGCAAGGGCCGCCCCGAGGACCGCACAATCGCCGCGGCCCTCGGCCGGCTCGCCGCCCGCGGCGCCGCACTGCGCTGGGACACCGTCTTCCCCGGCGCCCGCAGGGCCGAGCTGCCGGGGTACGCCTTCCAGCGGCAGCGGTACTGGCTCGAAGCGCCCGCGACGGTCGGCGACGCCGCCGGCTTCGGGCTCGCGGCGGCGGACCACCCGCTGCTCGGCGCCACCACCTCGCTCGCCGACCGCGACGAGCACGTCCTCACCGGCCGCCTGGCGCGCGGCACGCACCCCTGGCTGACCGAGCACACCGTCGCCGGGACCGTGCTGGTGCCCGGCACCGGACTGCTCGAACTCGCCCTGCGCGCCGGGGAACAGCTCGGCGTCACCACCGTCGACGAGCTGACCCTGGCCGCGCCCCTCGTACTGCCCGAACGTGGCGGCGTACACCTCCAGGTGCACATCGGCGCCGAGGAAGCCGACGGCGGCCGTGCCGTCCGCATCCACTCGCGGCCCGACGGCGACCCGGCACAGGACGAGGACTGGACCCTGAACGCCCACGGCACCCTGCGCGCCGAGAGCGGCACCACGCGCGGCGACGACCTCACGGTCTGGCCGCCGGCCGGCGCCGTCGAGACCGATCTGACCGGTGTGTACGAACGGCTCGCGGAGCGGGGATACGAGTACGGTCCCGCGTTCCGGAACCTGCGCAGGCTGTGGGTCGCCGGTGAGGACCTCTGCGCGGAGGTCGCCCTCGCCGACGGACAGCGCACCGAAGCCGCCCGCTTCGTCCTCCACCCCGCGCTGCTCGACGCCGCGCTGCACCCGCTGCTGCCCGGTGTCGTCAGGCAGGAGGGGGCCGCGCTGCTGCCGTTCGCCTGGGCGGGGGCCACCGTGCACGCCACCGGCGCTTCGGTGCTGCGCGTCCGGCTCGCCGGGGCCGTCGTGCCCGGAGCCGGGGGCGACCGCACCACCACGGTCGCGCTCAGCGTGGCCGACGCCACCGGCGCGCCCGTCGCCACCATCGAGGAACTGACCCTGCGCCCGCTCAACACCGACACCCTGCGCACGGCGGGTGGCACCGACGCCGACGGGCTGCTGCGGGTCGAGTGGGCCCCGCTGCCCGAGGGCGACGCGAGCAGGGATCTCCCGACAGGCGGTGGGGCCGTGGACCTGTCGGCCTGGGCGCTGGTCGGCCCGGCGGCCGGCCTTGGGACCGTCACCGAGCGGATCCGGGCATACGAGGACCTGGCCGCGCTCGCCCGCGCCATGGACGAGGGGGCGCCCGCGCCCGCCGTGCTCCTTGTGCCGCGGATGGCCGACTCCGGCCGCCCGGCCGCCGGACCGGGAGCCGGGCCGCTGACGGCGGCGCTTCCGGAGGCGACCCGCGAGGCAGCGCAGGAAGCGCTCGGGCAGGCACAGGCATGGCTCGGGGACGACCGGTTCGCCGGTACCCGCCTCGTGGTCGTGACACGGGGTGCCGTCGCCACCGCACCCGGCGAGGACGTGCCCGACCTCGCGCACGCCCCGCTGTGGGGACTGCTGCGCTCGGCACAGACCGAGAACCCGGGGCGCGTCCAACTCGTGGACACCGACGCCGGCACCGAAGCCACCGGCACGGCAGCCGCCGACCTGCTCGTACGCGCCGTGGCCGCCGCCGAGCCGCAGACGGCGATACGGGCGGGCGCGCTGCTGGTGCCACGCCTCGTCAAAGCAGTGGCACCGCAGCCGCCGACCG
Source organism: Streptomyces sp. NPDC000151 (assembly GCF_040301705.1). Lineage (NCBI taxonomy): Bacteria > Bacillati > Actinomycetota > Actinomycetes > Kitasatosporales > Streptomycetaceae > Streptomyces > Streptomyces sp. NPDC000151. The sequence goes on from NZ_JBEPFC010000002.1 coordinate 65,565, forward strand.
CCCCCGACACCGGGTCCCCGTGGGGCGACGGCACCGTCCTGGTCACCGGCGCCACGGGCGCGCTGGGCGGCGTACTCGCCCGGCACCTGGTGTCCGAGCACGGAGTGCGCGATCTGGTACTGGTGAGCCGACGCGGCCCGGATGCCCCGGGAGCGCCCGAACTACGGGACACGCTGGCCGAGTTGGGCGCTTCCGTAACGACGGTGGCCTGTGATGTGGCGGACCGGGAGGCGCTCGCGGGGCTGCTCGACCGGGTGGGCCCGCTCTCGGGTGTCGTCCACACGGCAGGTGTGCTGGACGACGCGACGATCGAGGGCCTGACGGCCGAGCGGCTCGCGGCCGTACTCCGTCCCAAGGTGGACGCGGCCTGGCATCTGCACGAGCTGACCCAGGAGATGGACCTCAAGGCGTTCGTCCTGTACTCGTCCGTCGCCGGGCTCCTCGGCACGGCGGGCCAGGCCAACTACGCCGCGGCCAACGCCTTCCTGGACGCGCTCGCCGCCCACCGCAGGTCGGCCGGCCTGCCCGCCACCTCACTCGGCTGGGGCCTGTGGGCCGAGACCAGCGCCCTCACCGGCCGGCTGTCCGACACCGATCTGCGCCGGCTCGCCCGTTCCGGCCTGCTGCCACTGGCCACCGACGACGCCATGGCCCTCTTCGACGCCGCCCTGGCGGCCGACGAGAGCGGGCTCGCCGTCACCAGGCTGGACACCAGGGCGCTGCGCAGCCTGGGCGACCAGGTGCCGCCGATGCTGCGTGGCCTGGTCGGTACGGCACCGAAGCGCCGGGCCGGCTCGGCAGCCGGCGCGGGCCGCAACGCCGACGAGTACAAAGGCCCCGGCCTCGCCGAACGACTCGCAGCCCTGCCTCCGGCCGAACGGGACCGCACGCTGGTGGACCTGGTGCGCGGCAAGGTGGCCGCGGTGCTCGGCCACAGCGATCACACCGCGATCGACGCCGACCGGGCGGTCCAGGAACTCGGCTTCGACTCACTGACCGCCGTCGAACTGCGCAACCAGCTCGGTGTCGCCACCGGCCTCCGGCTGCCCACCACGCTCGTCTTCGACCACCCGACCCCCAGGACGCTCGCGAAGTACCTGGCCGAACAGCTCGCGGTGGACGAGATCGCCCCCGACGAGCCGGTGCTCGCGGAACTGGCCCGGCTCAAGACGGCCATCGAGGCCGTCGCGGCCGACGAGTCCGCACACGGCCGGGTCACCGCGCGGCTGCGCGAACTCCTCGACGCTGCGGACAGCGCGGCCGGGGCCACCGCCGAGGATGAGGACGACGACCTGGAGACCGCCACGGACGAGGAGTTGTTCGCCCTCGTCGACAGTCTCGACTGATCCGCCGCCGACCAGGCCGACCACCATACGAATTACGGGAGTTGACAGAACATGGCGGGCGAGGACAAGCTCCGCGACTATCTCAAGAAGGCCGTCGCCGAGGCCCGTGACGTGCGCAGGCAGCTGCGGGAGATCGAGGAAAAGCGGCGCGAGCCGATCGCGATCGTGGGCATGGCGTGCCGCTATCCCGGCGGTGTCGCGTCCCCCGACGACCTCTGGCGCTTGGTCGCCGACGGCACGGACGCGGTGTCCGGGTTCCCGGACAACCGCGGCTGGGACCTGGACGCGCTGTACGACCCGGACCCCGAGCGCACGGGAACCTCGTACGGGCGCGAAGGCGGCTTCCTGCACGATGCCGACCGGTTCGACCCCGCCTTTTTCGGCATGTCGCCGCGCGAGGCCACGGCGATCGATCCCCAGCAGCGGCTGCTCCTGGAGACCACCTGGGAGGCGTTCGAGCACGCCGGCATCGACCCCACAGGGCTGCGCGGCTCCCGCACCGGCGTGTTCACGGGGCTGATGTACAACGATTACGGCTCCCGCCCGCATCTGCCCCCGGAGGACTTCGAGGGCTACCTCTTCAGCGGCAGCGCGGGCAGCATCGCCGCCGGCCGGCTCTCGTACACGTACGGATTCGAGGGCCCGGCCGTCACGGTGGACACGGCGTGCTCCTCATCGTTGGTGGCCCTGCACCTGGCGGCGAACGCGCTGCGCAACGGCGAGTGCGATCTCGCCCTCGCCGGCGGTGTCACCGTCATGTCGACGCCGGTTGCCTTCGTCGAGTTCTCCCGGCTCAGAGGCCTGTCGCCCGACGGCCGCTGCAAGTCCTTCTCGGCCGACGCCGACGGTGTCGGCTGGTCGGAGGGGGCCGGTCTGCTTCTGGTGGAGCGGCTGTCGGACGCCCGGCGCAATGGGCACCGCGTGCTCGCGGTGGTGCGGGGCAGTGCGGTCAATCAGGACGGTGCGAGCAATGGTCTGACGGCGCCGAACGGTCCGTCGCAGGAGCGGGTGATCCGGCAGGCACTGGCCGCGGCGGGGCTGGAGCCGGGCGAGGTGGACGCGGTGGAGGCGCATGGCACCGGTACGCGTCTCGGTGACCCGATCGAGGCCCAGGCACTGCTGGCGACCTACGGCCAGGAACGTGAACAGCCGTTGCTGCTCGGGTCGTTGAAGTCCAACATCGGGCATTCGCAGGCGGCGGCCGGTGTGGGTGGTGTGATCAAGATGGTGCAGGCCATGCACCACGGCGTCCTGCCGAAGACCCTGTACGCGGACGTGCCATCGCCGCACGTGGACTGGACCGTGGGCGCCGTGGAACTGCTCACCGAGCAGGCCGCGTGGCCCGCCACCGATCGGCCTCGTCGCGCCGGTGTCTCCTCTTTCGGCTTCGGGGGCACCAACGCGCACGTGATCATCGAGGAAGCCCAGGCCGAGGCCCACGCCGTGGCCGAGGACGCCACTCCCGTGCCGGAGCCGTCGGCCGTCCCCGCGCTGCCCTGGATCCTGTCCGCGCGCACCCCGCAGGCGCTCACCGCGCAGGCCGGGCGGCTGCACGCGTTCACCGGACGCGACGACGCCCCGAGCCCGCTGGACGTCGCGTACTCGCTGGCCACCACCCGCGCCGCCTTCGAACACCGGGCCGTGGTCGTGAGCAACGGTGCCAACCAACTCCGCGCAGGGCTCGACCTGTTGGACCTTGTCGCCCGGTCGGACGGCGCTCTCGGCTTTGTGTTCTCGGGTCAGGGTGCGCAGCGGGCGGGGATGGGGCGTGAGCTTTATGCGTCCTATCCGGTGTTTGCCCGTGCTCTGGACGAGGTGTGCGAGGTCTTGGACCCGCTGCTCAGCCGGCCGTTGAAGGAGGTGTTGTTTGCGGCTGCGGGATCGTCCGAGGCGGGTTTGCTGGGGGAGACCGGATTTACTCAGCCGGCGTTGTTCGCGTTTGAGGTGGCATTGTTCCGGCTGGTGGGGTCCTGGGGTGTGGTGCCGGGGTTTGTGGCGGGGCATTCGGTGGGGGAGTTGGCCGCTGCTCATGTGGCGGGTGTGTTGAGCCTGGTGGATGCGACTCGTTTGGTGGTGGCGCGTGCGGGGCTGATGCAGGCGTTGCCGCGGGGCGGAGCGATGGTCGCGGTGGAGGCGACCGAGTCCGAGGTGGCCGCTGCGCTCACGGCGTACGAGGGCGTTGTGGGGATCGCTGCGGTCAACGGGCCGCGAGCAGTCGTGATTTCGGGCGCCGAGGCATCCGTTGCGGATGTCGTGAAGCGGTTCATCGGTGACGGTCGCAGGGTGCGGCGTCTTGAGGTGTCGCATGCGTTCCACTCCCCGTTGATGGACGGGATGCTGGAGGAGTTCCGTACGGTTGCCAAGGAGATTCGGTACGAGGTGCCGTCGATTCCCGTGGTGTCCACGGTGACCGGTCGTCTCGCCGCCGGAGACGATTTGCGGACGGCGGACTACTGGGTGAATCAAGTCCGCCAGGCCGTCCGCTACGCCGACGCCGTCACCACCCTGGAAGCCGAAGGCGTCACCACGCTCCTGGAGATCGGCCCCGGCGGTGTGCTCACCGCCCTCGCCGCCCAGGCCGTACGCGACCCCGACGCCCTGGTTGCCACGGCCGCGGTCCGCGACGGCAGGCCCGAGGCGGAAGCCCTGGTCGGAGCGGTCGGCACACTGTACGCGCGCGGGGTCCCCGTCGACTGGGAGGCCTTCTTCGCCGGCTCCGGTGCGCGCCGGGTGCCGCTGCCCACGTACGCCTTCCGGCGCAAGCGGTACTGGCTGGACCAGGTGACGCCCGGGAACGGAGCGGGCGAGCGGCGGGCCCCGGCGAGTGACGATCAAGAAGAGGACGCCGGCGAGCCGGTCTCCTTGGCCGACCGGCTCGCGGAACTCACCGAGGCGCAGCAGGAGCGGTATGTGCTCACCACCGTGACCACGTTGGTGGCGGCGGTGCTCAAGCACACCGACACCGGCGCCATAGCCCCCGACCGCCCCTTCCAGGAACTGGGCCTCGACTCGCTCACCGGCGTCGAACTGCGCAATCGCCTCGGTGCGGCCACGGGCCTCCGGCTGCCGGCCACGGTGGTCTTCGACCACCCGACCCCGGCCGCCCTCGCCGCCTTCGTACGGACCGAGGCCGCACCCCGGCCGGCCGACCCGGCCCGTTCGGGCGGGACGCCCGGCAGCGATGCCGACGAGGTGGCGGATCTGCTCGCGGCCGCGTCGGCGGAGGAGATCTTCGACTTCATCGACACCCAGCTCGGAAGGGCCGCGGACTGACGCCGCCGCAACCGTCTCGCCAGCCCCGTTCAGCATGGATGCAGTACCGAGGAGAGATTGATTCCGCATGTCCGCTGACATGTCCAATGACCACAAGCCGGACCGGACCGACGACCGCGCCGAAGGCCGGACCAAGGAACAGAAGCTGGTCGACTACCTGAAGTGGGTGACCACGGACCTGCGGAAGGCACGTGAGCGGATCACCGAACTCGAATCCGCCGCGGCCGAACCGGTCGCGATCGTCGGCATGGCGTGCCGCTTCCCCGGCGGTGTCGCGTCCCCCGAGGACCTGTGGCGTCTGGTCGCCGACGGCACCGACGCGATCAGCGCGTTCCCCGACGACCGCGGCTGGGATCTCGACGCCCTGTACAGCCCCGACGCGGACGAGCCCGGCACCTCGTACACCCGCGAGGGCGGCTTCCTGGACGGCGCGGCACTGTTCGACGCCGATTTCTTCGGCATCTCGCCGCGCGAGGCCCGGGCCATGGACCCGCAGCAGCGGGTCCTTCTGGAGACGGCGTGGGAGGCGCTGGAGGACGCGGGCATCGACCCGGCGTCGCTCAAGGGCACCCGTACGGGAGTGTTCGCGGGCATCGTGGAACAGAGCTATCTCGGGCTCGAAGGGCCCGAGGAGTTCGAGGGCTATCTGATGACCGGCAAACTCGGCAGCGTGGCCTCCGGCCGCATCGCCTACACCCTCGGCCTGGAGGGCCCGGCCCTCTCGGTAAACACCGCGTGCTCGTCCTCGCTCGTCGCCCTGCACCTGGCCGTCGACTCGGTACGCCGTGGGGAGTCCACCCTGGCCCTTGCGGGCGGTGCGACGGTCACCGCGACGCCGGGCGGGTTCGTCGATTTCTCCCGCCAGAAAGGGCTCGCGCCCGACGGCCGTATCAAGTCGTTCGCGGCTGCGGCCGACGGCACTGCCTGGTCGGAGGGCGTGGGCCTGCTGGTCGTGGAGCGGCTGTCGGACGCCCGGCGCAATGGGCACCGGGTGTTTGCGGTGGTGCGGGGCAGTGCGGTGAATCAGGACGGTGCGAGCAATGGTCTGACGGCGCCGAACGGTCCGTCGCAGGAGCGGGTGATCCGGCAGGCACTGTCCGCGGCGGGGCTGGAGCCGGGCGAGGTGGACGCGGTGGAGGCGCATGGCACCGGTACGCGTCTCGGTGACCCCATAGAAGCCCAGGCGCTGCTGGCGACCTACGGTCAGGATCGCGAACGCCCCTTGTTCCTCGGGTCGTTGAAGTCCAACCTCGGACACACGGTCGCCGCGGCGGGCGTCGGCGGTGTGATCAAGATGGTGCAGGCGATGCGGCACGGCGTGCTGCCCAGGACCCTGCACATCGACCGGCCCACTCCCATGGTCGACTGGGAGTCCGGGGCCGTGGAACTGCTCGCCGAGGCACGCCCCTGGCCGACGCGTGACGAGGGCCCCCGCCGCGCCGCCGTCTCCGCCTTCGGTGTCAGCGGCACCAACGCCCATGTGATCCTCGAAGCCCCCGAGGAACAGCCCGAGCCGGCCGCGCGGGAACCGGAGCACGCGCTCCCCGTCGTACCGTGGTTCCTCTCCGCTCGCGGCACGGAGGCCCTGCGTGCTCAGGCCGAGCGGCTGCACGACCACCTGGCCGCGCACCCCGAGCAGACCGCCGCGGACATCGCCTACTCCCTGGCCACCACGCGCACCCGGCACACCCACCGGACCGCGCTCGTCGGCGCCGACCGCACGGAACTCGCCGACGCGGTGCGGAAGGCATCCGACGATCCGGCGTCCGTGTCCCTCGTCACCACAGGCGGCTCCGCCACCGGCGCGCTCGGCTTTGTGTTCTCGGGTCAGGGTGCGCAGCGGGCGGGGATGGGGCGGGAGCTCTATGCGTCCTATCCGGTGTTTGCCCGTGCTCTGGACGAGGTCTGCGAGGTCTTGGATCCGCTGCTCGGCCGGCCGTTGAAGGAGGTGTTGTTTGCGGCTGCGGGATCGTCCGAGGCGGGTTTGCTGGGGGAGACGGGATTTACTCAGCCGGCGTTGTTCGCGTTTGAGGTGGCGTTGTTCCGGTTGGTGGGGTCCTGGGGTGTGGTGCCGGGGTTTGTGGCGGGGCATTCGGTGGGGGAGTTGGCCGCTGCTCATGTGGCGGGTGTGTTGAGTCTGGTGGATGCGGGTCGTTTGGTGGTGGCGCGTGCGGGGTTGATGCAGGCGTTGCCGCGGGGCGGGGCGATGGTCGCCGTGGAGGCGACCGAAGCGGAAGCGTTCGACGCGATCGGGGACCGTACGGACGAGATGAGCATCGCGGCGGTCAACGGGCCGCGTGCGGTGGTGGTTTCGGGTGACGGGGCCGCGGTGGCGGAGGTGGAGAAGCGGTTCACCGATGACGGTCGCAGGGTGCGGCGTCTTGAGGTCTCGCATGCGTTCCACTCCCCGTTGATGGACGGGATGCTGGAGGAGTTCCGTGCGGTCGCCAAGGAGATTCGGTACGAGGCGCCGTCGATCCCTGTGGTGTCCACCGTGACCGGTCGTCTCGCCGCAGGAGAGGATCTGCGGACGGCGGACTACTGGGTGAATCAAGTCCGCCAGGCCGTCCGCTACGCCGACGCCGTCACCACCCTGCACGAGCAAGGCGTCAGGACCCTCGCGGAGATCGGCCCCGACGGAGTGCTCACCGCCCTCGCCCAAGGCGTACTCGCCGACCGCCCGGACACCGCGGTCCAGGCGCTGCAACGCCGCGACCGGCCCGAGGCCCGCACCCTGGTGGACGGCCTCGGCAAGCTGCACAACCAGGGCGTACGCGTCGACTGGGAGGCGTTCTTCGCCGGCTCCGGCGCGCGCCGGGTGCCCCTGCCCACGTACGCCTTCCAGCACACGCGGTACTGGGTGGACGCGGGCGCGGAGCACAGGGACGCCGGCGGTCTCGGCCTCGACACCACCGATCACCCCCTCGTCGGCGCCGCTCTCCTCCTCGGGGACGGCGACGAGGCGATGTTCACCGCCCGCTTGTCGGCCCGTACCGCCGGTCTGTCGGCCGCCCACACCATCGCCGGTGAAACCGTCGTACCGAACACGGTCCTGACCGAACTCGCCATCCACGCGGGCGACGAGACCGGATGCACCGTCATCGACGAACTGACCGTCGACGAGCAGCTGGTGCTGCCCGCGACCGGTGCCCTTCAGCTTCACCTACGCGTCGGCGCGCCGGACGCGCTCGGGCACCGTCCCCTCTCCATTCACTCCCGTCCCGACGCCACCGGTGCCTCCTGGGTCCGCCATGCGCGCGGGCGTATGAGCGACGCGCCACTGGCGCCGCCGCCTCTTCGGCCGACAAGCGGCCGGCCGACAACCGGCCGCTCGGCATCCGACCGGCCGGAACAGTGGCCGCCCGCCGACGCCACACGCATCGGGGCCGACAACGTGTACGCACGTCTCGCGGCCGCGGGATCGGTGTACGGACCGGCGCTCCAGGGCCTGACCGAGGTGTGGCAGCGCGAGGACGAACTCTTCGCCGAGGTGCGCCTCGCCGACGAAGCAGCCCCGGACAGGAACGGGTACGGCATCCATCCGGCCTTGCTGGAGGCGGCCCTGCAGCCGCTGTACGCCACCGGTCTGCCCGGCACGCCGCTCACGGCCGCCCACTGGGACGGAGTACGACTCCACGCCACCGGTGCCGACACGCTGCGCGTCCACATCACCCCGGCCGGCACCGCGGACGCCGTGTCCCCCACCACCGACATCGCACGCGTCGACGCTCCTGGTGCAGGCACCTACAGAGTGCGACTCACCGACCCGACCGGACGGCCCGTCGCCGACATCGACGCCGTGACCGTCCGCCCCGTCGACGTGGCCGCGCTGCCGGCCGCGCGCTCCCGCTGTCATGACGCCCTCCACCACGTCGGCTGGTCCGCCCGGCGGATGCCCCCGGCCCCCGCCATGCACTGGGTCACGCTCGGCTCGGACGGCTACCCGGACGTGCCGTCCGTGGCCGCCGCCGTGGCCGCGGGGACGCGGATCGATGCCGTGCGTGTCCACCTCGCGAGCGGGCCGGGCGCCCCGGCGGACGCGGTCAGGGACACCGTCGGACGCGCCCTCGCCCTGGCGCAGCAGTGGCTGGCGGAGGACTCGCTGTCCGACGTACCGCTGGCCGTCGTGACCACCGGAGCCGTCGCCGCCGACGAGGGAGAGGACATCACCGACCCGGCCGCGGCCGCCGCCTGGGGACTGCTGCGGTCCGCGCAATCGGAGGCGCCCGGTCGGATCGTCCTGGTCGATACGGAAGCCGACGGCGTCGACACGGAAGCCGACGGCTCCGGCCTCGGCGACGTGCTGTCCGCAGTGGTCGCCTCGGGTGAGCCACAGGCGGCGGTGCGCGGCGCCGCCCCGGGCGTCCGGGTGCCGCGGCTGGTCCGCGAGCGCCGGGACGCATCCGGAACGGCACCGGCCTGGGACGCCGACGGCACGGTCCTGGTGACCGGCGGCACGGGCTCGTTGGGCGGCCTCTTCGCCCGGCACCTGGTGGCCTCGTACGGCGTGCGGCAGCTGCTCCTGGTCAGCAGGCGCGGCCCGGACGCCCCGGGCGCCGACGCGCTGCGTGCCGAGCTGTCGGCCCTGGGCGCGTCGGTGACCATCGCCGCATGCGATGTCTCCGACCGCACGGCCCTCGCCGCACTCCTCACCTCGATACCGGCGGCGCACCCGCTGCGGGCCGTCATCCACACCGCCGGTGTGCTCGACGACGGTGTCATCACCGCGCAGAACCCGCAGCGGCTCGACGCCGTGCTGCGCCCGAAGGCCGACGCGGCCTGGGCGCTGCACGAGCTGACGCGGGACGCCGACCTGACGGCATTCGTACTGTTCTCCTCCGTGGCCGCCGCCATCGGAGGTCCCGGACAGGCCAACTACGCGGCGGCCAACGCCCATCTGGACGCGCTGGCCCAGCATCGCGCCGCCCTGGGGCTGCCCGCCACGTCCATCGCCTGGGGCCTGTGGGCACAGTCGACGGGCCTGACCGGCGACCTGACCGAAACGGACCTCAAGCGGATCGCCCGCAGCGGATTCCTCCCGGTCGCTCAGGAGCAGGGCCCGGCCCTGTTCGACCTGGCCCTGCGCGGCGGCCGGGCGTACACAGTGGCCACCCCGCTCGACCTGTCCGCCGTACGGCAGCAGGCCACCGTCCCGGCGCTCTTGCGCGGACTGGTGAAGACCCCGGTGCGCGGCACGGCTCGCGGCACGGCCGATACGGGCCCCGCGCTCGCCGACCGGCTCGCGGGCCTGAGCGAGCAGGAGCAGCACGCCTTGGTCCTGGACGCCCTCATGGGGGAGGTCGCCCGGGTGCTCGGCCGCGGCGACGCCACCGGAATCGACCCCGGACGTCCGTTGCAACAGAGCGGCTTCGACTCGCTGACGTCGGTGGAGCTGCGTAACCGCATCGCCACGGTGAGCGGTCTGAGCCTGCCGGCGACCGTGGTCTTCGACCACCCGACTCCCCGGGACCTGGCCGCACACCTGCGGGCCGAACTCCTCTCCTCCGGCGGCGAGGACGCGGGCGTACCGGACACCACCGACCACGCAGCCGACATCAGGCTCGCCGCCGACATCCGCCCCGCCGCCCAGGTCGTACGCACCGTGGCCAACCCGGACGAGGTGCTGCTCACCGGAGCGAGCGGGTTCCTCGGCGCCTTCTTGCTGCGCGACCTGATGCGTACCACCACCGCCCGGATCCACTGCCTGGTACGGGGCGCGGACGAACAAACCGCCCGCGCGCGACTGCGCGAAAGCCTTGAGTGGTACCGCGTCTGGGAAGCGATGGACGAGAGCAGGCTCCACGTGGTCGTCGGCGATCTCGCCGAGGAGCGCCTGGGCCTGACCGAGGAGACCTTCGACACGCTCTCCCGCACGGTCGACGTGGTCTACCACGCGGGCGCCACCGTCCACTGGCTGCACCCGTACCGGGCGCTGCGCCCGGCGAACGTGTCCGGCACGGAGGAGATCCTGCGGCTCGCGGCCCGCCACCGCACGGTTCCGGTGCACTACGTCTCGACGGTGGGCGTGTTCAACGGCCCGGTCACGCCTGGCGTCCCGCTCCAGGTGACCGATCCGACCGGGCCCGCCGACGCGCTGCCCAGCGGCTATCTCCAGAGCAAGTGGGTCGCCGAACAGGTCATCGGCATCGCCCGCGACCGGGGCCTGCCCGTGTCCGTGTACCGGGTCGACGTGGTATCCGGTGATCAGCACAACGGAGCCTGCCAGACGCGCGACTTCGTCTGGCTCACCCTCAAGGGCCTCCTGCAGGCGGGTGCGGTACCGGCCGGTGCCGAGGGCCGTTTCCACCTTCTGCCGGTCGACTACGTCAGCGCCGCGATCCTGGCCGTCTCCACCCGGGAGGAAGCCGCCGGCAACACCTTCCACCTGTTCAACCGCAGCTCGCTCAGCCTGACGGACTGTGTGACGTACCTACGCGAACTGGGCTACCAGCTCGACGAGTTGGACCGTCCTCTGTGGAGCGCGGCGGTACACGCCGACCGGGACAACGCCCTGCTCCCGCTTCTCCACGCCTTCGAGATGATGACCTCGGACACCGACGCCTTCTATCCGCCCATCGACACCGCCGAAACCGACGCGGCTCTCGCCGGCACGGGAATCGAGTGTCCGCCACTGACCCGCGAACTCCTCGCCACCTACGTCGACTTCTTCGTCCACGAGGGCCACTTCCCGCCCGTGCGTTGATCTTTCACCGATCCCCCTATGAATCCCGAGGTGCCGCGATGGGCGCTGCAAAGGTCCGTTCGTTCTCCGAGCTCGAAGCCACCTTCATGGAATACATCCAGGACATCGTCTACTGCACGATGACCACCGTGGACCACAAGGCCCGGCCCCGGGCCCGCGTCGTGCAGCCCATCTGGGAAGTGGCGGACGGAGTCCCCATCGGCTGGCTGGCGACGTACCGTACCCCGGTCAAGATCGCCCACCTGGCGAACAACCCGCACACGACGTACTCGTACTGGAACCCCCGGCAGAACGCCGTCTTCGTCGACAGCGTCTCCGCCTGGGTGTCCGACCAGGGGACCAAGGCGCGCGTCTGGGACCTCTACCGGCAGAACAGCCCGGCAGGCGTCGGATACGACCCACACACCTTCTGGCCCCAGGGCCCGACCGCCCCCCAGTACCACCTACTGCGCATCACCCCTTGGCGCATACAGGTGCTGCGCGGCGCGGACCTGAGCAGCCGCATCTGGACGGACTGACCCCGGCCCTGAGCCGGTACCGCCAGTTCTGGTGGTACCGGCTCAGGCGGCCGGCCGCCTGACGGTCAGGGGCCGCCTGACGGTCAAGGAGATGAGAGCGGCCATGGCGCACAGCACGCCCACGGCGACCCACACCATGTCGTACGAGCCGAACGCGTCACGCGCCACGCCGCCGAGGAAGGCGATGAGGGCCGCGCCCACCTGGTGGGCGGCGTTGACCCAGCCGAAAACAATGGCGCTGTCCTCGTCGTAGAAGTCGCGGCAGAGGGCGAGGACCGGGGGGACCGTGGCCAGGTCCAGCAGGCCGAAGAGGACGACGAAGAACATCATCGCCGGCTGGACGGTGGCCGACATCATCATGGGCAGGAAGCAGAGCAGGACACCGCGCAGCGCGAAGTAGGCGGCCAGCAGGCGCCGGGCGTCGTAGCGGTCGGTCAGCCAGCCGGAGGCGACGGTGCCACCGACGTTGAAGACGCCGATGGCCGCGAGGAGGGAGGCCGCGACGGTCGCCTGCATGCCGTGGTCGTGCGCGGCGGGGGTGAAGTGCGTCCACATGATGCCGTTGGTCGAGGCGCCGCAGATCGCGAAGGCGGAGGCGAGCAGCCAGAACGGGGTGGTCTTGGCGGCGTCGCGGAGGACGACGATCGCACGACGGGCGGCACCGGGGACCGGTGCGGGCTTCGGGGTGAACTCCTCGGCGCCGTACGCCTTCAGGTTCACGTCCGCCGGGTGGTCGCGCAGGAGCAGCCAGACCAGCGGGCCGACGACCAGGGCGCCGAGTGCGAGGGAGACGTTGGCCGGCCGCCAGTGGTAGGTGTCGATGACCCAGGCGAGCAGCGGCAGGAAAATCATCTGGCCGAAGACGCTGGTCGAGGCGAGGACGCCGGTGACCAGGCCGCGCCGCTTCACGAACCATCGGTTGGTGACCGTCGCCGCGAAGGCCATCGCCATGGAGCCGGTGCCCAGGCCCACGAGGAGACCCCAGAAGAGGGTGAGTTGCCAGGCGGCGGTCATGACCGTGGTCGCCAGCGCGCCCACCGCGATGACCGTCAGCGCGCAGGCCACGACGCGGCGGATGCCGAAGCGGTCCATCAGGGCGGCGGCGAACGGTGCGGTGAGCCCGTACAGCACCATGTTCACCGAGGCGGCGAAGCCGATCGAGCCGCGGGACCAGTCGAATTCCTTGTGCAGCGGCTCGACCAGGAGGCCCGGCATCGTGGAGAACGCGCCCGCGACGATGATGGTGAGGCCGGCTACCGCCGCGACCCACCAGGCCCGGTGAACGCGGGGCGCTTCACGGGCAGTCGGGGAAGTTTCGGAGCTCTGCGTCTGTGTCTGCGTTTGCGTCGTCTGCGTCTGCGTCATGGAGGCAATCCTGTGGAGGGTGATGGCTCGGGTGCGTGTGCGGTACGGCTGCGGACCGTACCGCACACGCACCCAGGTCAGCCGAGGAGGGGCAGGTCAGCGCCGTGTCGGGGTCAGTCGGCCGACAAGGGGCCGATGCGGTAGAGGACTTCGTCGTGGTGGGCGTCGTCCGGGCCGTCCGCAGCGCTCGGCAGCAGGTTGCTGGGAAAGAGCACGCTCGTCTCGACCTCGGCGGCGTACTTCTTGGCGATCTTCTTCAGGACCATGATGATCGCCTTGTTCTCGGCGGACACCGTGGCTTCGACGAACCGGGCGCCCTTGGCCACTTGCTCGACGACGACCTGCTCGAAGATCTTCACGCCGAGGAAGGGGATGCCGTGGCGCGGGGTGACAGCGGTCTGCCAGGCGAAGTACGTGTCCGGCTCGTCGGGCCGTCGATAGCCGGTGAGGAATCCGACGATCTCGTCGTCCACGGTGGCGACCAGGGAGCAGTCGGCGAAGTCGCGGAACCAAAGCGTGTAGTAATAGGGGCTGTTGGAGTCGAGTCCCGGAGTGTTCTCGACCAGCTCCCATACGGCCGGCCCGTCCTCGATCCGCGGGCGGCGGAAGACGGCCTGCTTCTTGGCGGCCGGGGCGGTCGGGGCGGCGGGGTCGGTGTGCGGGGCGGCGGTGCGCTCGGTGTCGATGCGCTCGGGTGCGGTGAGAGTCATGGTTCAGGCCGCCTCGTCCTCGGTCAGGAGCGGGTACACACCGTTCTCGTCGTGGTCCTCGCGGCCGGTGACCGGCGGGTTGAAGACGCAGACGAAGCGGGAGTCGGACTTGGCGCGCAGGGTGTGCCGCTCGTGTCCGTTGAGGAGGTACATCACGCCCGGCGTGATCCAGTGCTTCTCACCGGTCTCGTCGTTGGTCAGCTCCGTCTCGCCCTCGACGCAGAGCACGGCCTCGATGTGGTTGGCGTAGTGCATCGACGTGGTGGTGCCGGCGTAGACGGTGGTCTCGTGCAGCGAGAAACCGACCTTCTCCTTGGCGAGTACGATGCGCTTGCTCTCCCAGGTGCCCTTCTTGCCCTTGACGTGGCGGTCGGTGTTCTCGATTTCCTCGAAGGAGCGAACGATCATGGTGCGTTGATGCCTTTCTCTGTGCCTGTACTTCGGTGTTCGTGGTGTGCGTTGTGTGTACGTGTGCGGTGCCGGGTCAGGCCGTTTCGCGGACGGCCCGTTCGAGGGTGCGCAGCCCCTCGTCCAGCTCGTCCGGCGAGATGGTCAGCGCCGGCAGGAGCTTGACCACCTGGCTCTCCGCGCCGGAGGTTTCGATGAGCAGGCCGAGGTCGAAGGCGCGGCGTGCGATGCGCGTCGCGCGGCCCTTGTCGGCGAACTCCAGACCCCAGACCATCCCGCGGCCGCGATAGCCCGAGCCGCTGTTGCGGGTGGAGATGTCCCGCAGCGCCGACTCGATCTCCTCGCCGTGCACGGAGGTCTGCTTCTCCAGGAGGCTGTCGGTCCAGTACGTGTCCAGGGTGGCGGCGGCGGTGACGAAGGCGGGGTTGTTGCCGCGGAAGGTGCCGTTGTGCTCGCCCGGCTCCCAGACGTCCAGCTCGGGCTTGAAGAGCGTGAGCGCGAGCGGCAGGCCGTAGCCGCTGATGGACTTGGAGACCGTGACGATGTCCGGCACGATGCCCGCCTCCTCGAAGGAGAAGAAGGCACCGGTGCGGCCACAACCCATCTGGATGTCGTCGACGATCAGCAGCATGTCACGGCGCTTGCACAGATCCGCGAGGGCGCGCAGCCATTCGGCGCGGGCGACGTTGATGCCGCCCTCGCCCTGGACCGTCTCGACGATCACGGCCGCCGGGGCGTTGAGACCCGATCCCCGGTCCTCCAGCAGCCGCTCGAACCAGACGAAGTCCGCCAGCTGCCCGTCGAGGTAGCCGTCGAAGGGCATCGGGGTGCCGTGCACGAGCGGGATGCCGGCGCCGGCCCGCTTGAAGGCGTTGCCGGTGACGGCGAGCGAGCCGAGCGACATGCCGTGGAAGGCGTTGGTGAAGGACACGATCGACTCGCGGCCCTTGACCTTGCGGGCCAGCTTCAGCGCGGCCTCGACCGCGTTGGTGCCCGTCGGGCCCGGGAACATGACCTTGTAGGGCAGGTCGCGCGGCCGCAGGATGACGTTCTGGAAGGACTCCAGGAAGGCCCGCTTGGCCGTGGTGGACATGTCCAGGCCGTGGGTGACGCCGTCCCGCTCGATGTAGTCGATCAGCGCGCGTTTCAGGACCGGGTTGTTGTGGCCGTAGTTCAGCGACCCGGCGCCGGCGAAGAAGTCGAGGTAGGCGTGGCCGTCCTCGTCGTACATGCGGCTGCCCTGCGCCCGGTCGAAGACGGTGGGCCAGCTGCGGCAGTAGCTCCGCACCTCGGACTCGACGGTTTCGAAGACGCTCAGATCCGGCTGGGTGATGGTCATACCGCGGCCTCGGCGAGCCGCGTGGAGAGGACGAAGTCGGTGAAGGTATCCACGGAGACGAAGTCGTCCGCGTCCAGGTCCTCCGGATCGACGACCAGCCCGATGGAGTCCTCGAGCGACATCAGCATCTCGAGCATGGTGGTCGAGTCCAGGTGCAGGTCGTCGAAGAGCTTCACGTCGCCCTTCAGCCCGGTGACGGGGCGCTCCAGCACCTCGGTCAGGGCCTGCTCAAGGGCGGTGATGACGTTCTGGCGGTCCATGAGATGTCCTTAGGGATAGGGATTTTGACGGCGTGTTGAGTACTTCGTTGAATGCTGGTCAGAGAGCAGGGCGCCACTGGAGGACATCGGTGAGCGTCCCCGTGGAGGCTTGTTCGACCAGCTCGGCGAGCTTCTTCCGGTCGACCTTGCCGTTGCCGTTCGTGGGCAGGGCGTCGAGCCGTACGCAACGCCGCGGGATCTTGAAGGGTTCGATCTGTTCACGCATGTGCTCGCGCACTTCGTCGGCCGTGATGTCGGCGACCACCGCGAGCAGTGCGGACTTCTTGCCCTGCGGAGGCAGCACGGCCGCCGACGTCACGCCCTCGACACGGGTCGCGGCGGCCTCGACCTCGGTGGCGCTGAGCCGGAAGCCCCGCTCCTTGTAGAGGTCGTCCCGGCGGCCGGCGAAGTACAGGTAGCCCTGGTCGTCCTGCCAGCCGTAGTCGCCCGTGCGCAGCTCGGGGAAGAGCCCCTCGGCGCGCGGGAAGCGCTCGGCGTTCAGTTCGGGGCGGCGCCAGTAACCGGCCATCACATTCGGGCCGCGTACGACGAACTGGCCGATCTCGCCCGGAGGCAGCCGCTTCCCGTCGTCGTCGATCACGAAGACCTCGGTGCCGGGCAGCGGCAGACCGCACGAACCCGGGTGTTCCAGGTCGCCGTCCGGAGGCATGATCGCGGTCCGCTTGCACTCGGTGAGGCCGTACATGACCTGGATGCGCAAGTTGGGCAGGGCCTCACGCAGGCTCTTCATGGTGCTGTCGTTCAGCGCGGCACCCGTGTTGGTGAGCAGGCGCAGCTTGCTCAGCTTGCCGGGACTGCGGCGGACCAGCCAGGCCAGCCGGTCGGAGACCGAGGGGACACCGGGCAGGACCGTCGCGCCGGCCGCCTCAAGGCTGCGGAGGAGCGGTGGGCCGACTTCGGCGACCGTGCCCAGGTGCAGATGGGCACCGCTGAGAGCGGCGAGGTACACCTGGTAGAGGCCGTAGTCGAAGGAGAGCGGCAGCGGGCAGTAAACGACATCATCGCTGCGGTAGTTGAGGCAGGCATGGATCGCCGAGGCCGCGAAGACCACCTGCTCATGGGTGCTGACCACGGCCTTGGGCAGTGCCGTCGTCCCGGAGGTGTAGATCAGGCTGATCGGGTCGACGGCGAGGGTGCCGGGCCGCTGCGGCAGCGGGGCGGCGTCCGTACGGGCATCGAGCGCGGGCCGCAGGACATCCTCCAGCAGCAGCGACCTCACGCCGTGGGCCGTGGCGGTGCCGAGGGCGTCCGGGTCGTCGGAGACCAGGAGCGCGGGTTCGCAGTCCGTGAGCACGTGCTCCAGCGGACCGCCGCGTACCTGCTCGTGCAGGATGCTGTAGACGGCTCCGAGGCGCGATGCCGCGTACACCAGGACCGTGATGCCGACACCGTCGGAAGCGGTCACGACCATACGGTCGCCTCGGCTCAGCCCTTCCCGGTGGAGGCGGCCGGCCAGCCGGACGCTCGCCTCGGCCAGCTCTCCGTAGGTGAGGTTGACGCCCTGGCTCGTCAGAGCGGGGGAGTCCGGGCCGCGCTCGGCGGCCTGGTCGAGCAGGTCGTGCAGGAGGTGGGGGGTGGGGGCCATCACGACTCCTTGAGGGCGGCGGCCTTGGCCGGCAGGGCGGCCGACTCGGCCGGGATCTTGGCGGTCTTGGCGTCCTTGGCGGTCTTCTTGCCGTTCTTCTTGGGCGGCGGGACCACCGTCGTGGCGGTGGCCGTGCACAGGAGCTGCGGTTCGTCGAGGACGTCGGCGGCGCTGGGGCCCGAGTCGGGGCGGGCCGCGATGACCTTGTACGCCTGCAGCTCGACCACCCTGCGCAGCCTGGTCCTCCGGACGAGCCGCCCGCTGGCCTCGACGTAGTCGCCCGGCGCCACCGGAGCGGTGAAGCGGATGCCGGAATACTCCGAGAGCAGTCCCTCGTCGCCGTCCGTACGTACGGTGATCTCGGTGACGAGGTCTCCGAAGAGCCGGAGGATGCGGGCGCCGTCGACCAGGCCGCCGCCGTAGTGGGCCTCTTCCTGACCGATGCGTACGCGCAGGAAGGCCGTGATCTCGGGTTCCTCGCCGTTGTCCGCCGGGGACATGATGACGAGCTCCTTTCTGTCGGTGCTGAGCGCCGGAGTGGTGACGGGGCCGGCGGTGGTTACGTGGTCTGCGGTGGTTACGGGGTCTGCGTCCATGGCGGAGGGCATGCTGATCGCAACCGCCGCCACGACGTTCTGCTTGTGGGTGATGGACAGCGCGATCTCCGACGTCGCCAGCTTGGCGGCGCGTCCGCGGAGCCGGACGACCGGTGCTCCGTCGTCGTCGCGGTCCACATAGATCTCGCGGGGGGCGACGCCCTGGAGCATGCCGGTGCCGAGGACCTTGAGAATGGCTTCCTTGGCGGCGAATCTGCCGGCCAGGAACTCCAGGCGGCGTTCCGCTCCCATCGCCTCGGCGCGGGCGGTCTCTTCGGGGGCGTAGCTGAAGCGCAGGAACCAAGGCCTGGTGAGCAGCCGACTGAGCTCGCCGTGTTCCAGTACGTCGAGCCCGATTCTGGCCGCGTGGTGTGCGGTGCGACTCAAGGCGATTCGTCTGATCCGTGAGACGCGCCGAAGTCGATGAGGTGCTGCTTGGACAGCAGGTCCTCGGTGGTGTCGCGCTCCCGTACGAGGCGGGCGCGGCCGCGGTGGACCATGACCTCGGCCGGATAGCCGTGGCTGAGGAAGAGGCCGGGAGACGCGGTCGGTCCGTACGCTCCGGAGCGCTCGACGCCCAGCAGGTCGCCCGGCTTCACCTCGGGCAGCTCGACCTTCTTGGCCACGACGTCATTGGGGGTGCACAGCGGGCCGGTCAGGGAGTAGCGGCGGGCGGGCGGGTCGGTGGGTCGGTTGAGGTGGCGCACGGGGAAGTTGCGCTTGACGAAGCTGCCGACGCCGACGGCCGCCATGTGGTGATTGGTGCCGCCGTCCGCGACGACGAACGCCTCGCCCATGGACTCCTTCACGTACCGGGCGCGTACGACATAGGTGCCGGCCATGGCGGTGAGGTAACGGCCGAGCTCCATGATCAGGCGGCATTTCGGGTTGCGTTCGGCGAAGGGCGCGACCGCTTCGCGCATCCCCTCGCCCAAGGCGCCGATATCGAGGTCCGTCTCGTTGTCGAAGTAGGCGACTCCGAGGCCGCCGCCGAAGTCCACGGTCTCCAGCGGGAATCCGAGCTGTCCTGCCAAGTCCTCGGCGGTCGCCAGAATCTGGCGAGTGTTGTGGACGACGTCCTCGTGATGGAGGAAGCGCGTGCCCATGTAAGCGTGCACGCCCTTCACACGTACGTGCCGAAGTTCCGCCAAGGCACTCTTGGACCGCCTGAGTTCCGCCTCATCGATGCCGAACTGGCGTGGCTTGCCGCCCATCGCGAGCCCGGAACCCTTGGTGCCGAAGGCGGGGTTGACCCGGAGCAGCACAGGGCATTCGCCGCCTCCGCGCTCCGCCATCAGCGCGTCCAGCTGCCGGAGTTCGTCGAGCGATTCGACGACCACCGCATGAATCCCGGCGTCCAGGCAGGCCGTGAGCTCCCGCAGATCCTTGCCGGGGCCGAGGAAGATGATGTCCTCGGCTGCGGCGCCCGCTTTCAGCGCGGTGGTGAGTTCGACGTACGAGGAGACCTCGGCGCCGGCGCCCTGGGAGTTGAGGAACCCGCAGACGCTGATGTTCGGATTGGCCTTCAAGGAGAAGAAGATGTCGACCGGATCGGGGAGCTGGCCGCGCAGTTCGCAGTAGGTCTGCTCCAGGACATCGGCGTCGTAGACGAACAGGGGGGTACCGAACTCTTCGGCGAGGGCAGAGACCGAGTTGCCCTGGATCCGGACTTCCTCAGCACTCATGCTGCGTCCTTTCTGGCGGTTCTTGCTGATGCGCCGGAGTGTCCGGCAGAGGCGGTCGGGGCGAGCGAGCGTGACTCGCGGGGCTTACTGCCAGCCGGGCTCCGCACTGGCGGCAACGAGCTGCCAGCCCGGCTCGTCCGCAGCGCCGGCGGCGAACTGCCAACCGGGCTCGTCCGAGGACTGAGAGGCGAACTGCCAACCGGGCTCGTCCGAGGACTGAGAGGTGAGCTGCGTGGAATTCTTCTGCTCGACCGGAGCGTCGTTCTGCGCGGAATTCTGAATGGCGAATCCAAGAGCGGCGACAAAGACACCGGCGGCCACATTGTGAAGAATTCGCTTGCTCATCTCTACTGCCCTTTCTCCGGGGGGTTCGTTTTCGTTCTGAGAAAGAGCTTGCCGTCGCCCGGAAGCCTGCGGAAGAGGAAACAAGTGGACCGAAGTGGCCTTGGCCCATTCAGGCCCGGAACCGGACCCCGAGCTAGCTGTCCACGCCCGGCCACAGCATGTGGGGCATCAGCAGCGGAACCTCGGCACGCCTCAGTTCCCAGTCGGACAGCGCGGGTTGAGCCTCGACCGCGCGCCGCCAGACCCGCTCGGCCGCCGCTTCCGCCGCGTCGAGGCCGGTGGCGCGCAGATAGAACCCGATGACCGGAAGCGGCCGGGCGTCGGAATGCACAACGACGTGCTCAAGGGCATCTTCGCCGGTGGCGCAGGCGGCGATGATGCGGCCTGTGTCCGGGGGCAACGTATTCCCGGGTGGCTGCGGTTCAAGTGCGAGGTGAACGAGATACATACGCCGAGGGTGAGGCCTCCGGCACACTGTCACTACAGGTGACCGCAGGCCGTTTTATGCCGCGTCCTGAACCGGCCAGAGAACGACCGCGGAAACGCCCCCGGGAAAGACCGCGGCCCGGCTGCCTCCGGGTTTCCGGTGACAGTCGGGCCGCAGGTCCGCTCGCCGCCCTGTTCAGTCCGAGACGAGCCCCAGCTGGGCGGCGCGCACGCCGGCCTGGAAGCGGCTGCGTGCGTCGAGATGGTTCATGAGGGCGGTGGAGATACGCCGGGCCGTACGGGCCGAGACGCCGAGCCGCTTGGCGATTGTCTCGTCGGTATAGCCCAGCGCGAGCATCCTCAGTGTCTCCAGCTGCTGAGTGGTCAGCTCCTCATCCTCCGACGGTTCGGAAGAGGAGCCCAGCGGCTCGGCGTTGCTCCAGGTGGTCTCGAACAGTGAGCACAGAGTGGTGAGGATGCCCGGTGCCCGCAGGACGGTGGCGCCCACCGCCGTGTCGTCGCTGTTCGTCGCGATGATGGCGATACGGCGGTCCGCGATGATCATCCGGTTGGGCAGGGTGGGTACGGTGCGTACCTGTGCGCCGACGGAGGTGAGCCAGTCGGCATGGGCGACGGTGGCGGGATCGTTGCGGATGCTGTCGAGGTAGAGCGTCCGCATCTTGACGCCCCGGTCGATCAACTGCTCCGTGAGCGGCCGAGAGTTGCGCATATTGGCTGCCGTCTGCGCACCCCCTGGGGCAAAGCCCAGCATCTCCTCCTCGACCTCTCGGTTCATCGCGGACAGATGGTCCCGGATGGCGTCGATGCCTTCGAGATGCTCCACGTCGGCCCCGGACCCACCGGATTCCCGTTCGGTGAACTCCGAGATGAGCCTGACGGCCGCGGCCCTGCTCTCCTCCACGCGCTGCTGCTGGGCCGCGAGTTCGGCCTGCTGCTGGGCGAGCAGGATCTCCATGCCCAGGTGCGGACTGACGGCGTGCATGTGCTGCGGGTCGTCGGCCGAGGGGCGTATCAGCGCCATCTCGCTCAACTGGTCCAGCGCCGTGCGTACCTGTTGGTCGGTGAGGCCCAGCCGGGTACAGAGTTCCGCCACTCCGTCGTTGGGGTGGGACAGCATCCCTCGGTAAACAGATTCAGTGATGGCGTTCATTCCCAGAACGTCAAGCATGAGTTTTTCCATCTCCGTTGGGCGTTTTGTGCGGGCGCGACGGCACATTCGTGGCAACGGGGGGCGGATCCCCGGAGATGTGTACCAGCCGGTCCCTACCGACGGCGGGCGCGGCGCACCAATCGCATGCGAGGTCTCCTCGGTCTTTAATGCCTCAAGCACGCGCCCCCCTTGTCTCATTATGCGAGATAATCCAGCATCGCATGAGTGACGCTCGATATCCGCAGCTCGCGGCCTTGAGGATATCCAGCTTCGCGCTTCCTGGGCAGATCTTGCCTCCGGTGGCCGGAAGCGGCCTCGACGCCAATCGGTGGCGGGCCGGTGCCGGGAGCGGTTGATGTAACGGGCCTCACCTTCCGCCAGGTCCGCGGGCGTCAGGAAACTGATGCACATCAGGGCAGGAAAGCCCGAAGAGTTCGGATTGAGGGCAAATTCCTTCGATGCGCTCTGTACCGAATGCAACGTCCGTCATATGGCGGGAAGTTGGCGTCTCAGCCCCGTAGTGGCCTTTATCAAAGCACTCGCCGGCAACTCGCTAATACTCGCCGACTACTCGCCGAGTATTCGCCGACCGCATTCAAGGACCCGCTGCCTCCTGCTGCTCTCAGGCCCGCGCGCACACGAGAGTGCAGAGGAGGTCGGCGCGGTCAGGGCGGACCGAGTACCACATCCACGTTCCGTACCGACGCCGTGCGACCAGCCCGGCGTCCGCGAGGACCTTCAGGTGATAGCTGATGGTGGGCTGGGCCTGTTCCAAAGGCGCGGCGAGATCGCAGACACAGGCCTCACCGTCCGGCGCGGCCAGCAGCAGGCTCAGCATCTGGAGCCGGGTCGGATCCGCGACCGCCTTGAGCGTCTTGGCGAGCTGCTCGGCTTCCGGGCGCGGCATGGGATCCACGCCGAGCGGAGGGCCGCAGGTGAATTCCTCGCCCTCGATCAACGGTAGCTGCGGCCTCGACTCGCCATCGGTTCCATCGCGCATGTGCCCACTCTAGGAACGCGTGACGTCACTCGGTCAGGCGGGGATGCCGCAACACCCGCATCAGCCGCAGGTGTTGACGGGCATTCAGCTTCCCAGCGATTCTCGGACGTCAGGTTCTCGCTTGTCGCGCGGGGTGACAGTGCGGGGTGGTATCAGCACAGAATGGTATCAGCGCAGAATGGTGTCAGCACCCACTGATGTGACAACATCAGCGCATGATGACGTCAGCCGATACCGACCTGATCCGAGTCCTCGCCGATCCGCTCAGGTTGAAGATCGTGCAACTGCTCGCAAGGGAAACGCTGTGTACGACCCACCTGGTGGCGGAGACCGGCGCCCGGCAGACCAACCTCTCCAATCACCTGAAGGTGCTCAGAGAGGCAGGAGTGGTGGATACCGAGCCGTGCGGCCGCTTCACCTACTACAAGCTGCGTCCTGACGTCATCGACCACCTGGCCGGTCAGTTCGCGGAGCTGGCCGCGTCCGCCCGTACGACCGTCGACAGTGCGCGAAAGAGGCCCTGCCCGTGACCAGGACAGCACCCCCATCCACTACCGAGGTGACCAGCACCGAGGAAGTGGGGGTCGTCGGCAAGCT
Source organism: Streptomyces sp. NPDC000151 (assembly GCF_040301705.1). Taxonomy (NCBI): domain Bacteria; kingdom Bacillati; phylum Actinomycetota; class Actinomycetes; order Kitasatosporales; family Streptomycetaceae; genus Streptomyces; species Streptomyces sp. NPDC000151. The sequence continues at coordinate 88,913 of NZ_JBEPFC010000002.1, forward strand.
CTCGACACTCGACCGCTTCCTCGCCGGGTGGATCCTGGCGGCCATGGCCATCGGCCTCGGCCTGGGACGGGCCATCCCCGGGCTGGGCGACGCACTCAGCGAGGTCGAGATCGGCGGCATCTCGCTCCCGATCGCCCTCGGCCTGCTGATCATGATGTACCCGGTCCTCGCCAAGGTCCGCTACGACAAGCTGGACACGGTCACCGGCGACACGAAGCTCATGGTGTCGTCGCTGGTCATCAACTGGCTCGTCGGGCCGGCCGTGATGTTTGCGCTGGCCTGGGTCTTCCTGCCGGACCTGCCCGAGTACCGCACCGGCCTCATCGTCGTCGGCCTGGCGCGCTGCATCGCCATGGTGATCATCTGGAACGACCTGGCCTGTGGCGACCGCGAGGCCGCCGCCGTCCTCGTCGCCCTGAACTCGATCTTCCAGGTCGTCGCCTTCGGCCTGCTCGGCTGGTTCTACCTCGACCTGCTGCCGCGGTGGCTGGGCCTGGGCAACGGGCAGGGCCTGGACGTCCCGGTCTGGCACATCGCCCTCAACGTGATCGTCTTCCTCGGCGTCCCCCTGCTCGCCGGTTTCCTCACCCGCCGCATCGGCGAGAAGAAGCTCGGCCGGGACCGGTACGAGTCCCGCTTCCTGCCGAAGATCGGCCCGTGGGCGCTGTACGGCCTGCTCTTCACGATCGTCGTCCTCTTCGCCCTGCAGGGGAAGACGATCACTTCACAGCCGTTGGACGTGGTCCGGATCGCGTTGCCGCTGCTGGTGTACTTCGCCGTGATGTTCTTCGGCACGTTCCTCCTCGGCAAGGGCCTGGGCCTCGCGTACGATCGCACCGCCACCCTGGCTTTCACCGCGGCGGGCAACAACTTCGAGCTGGCCATCGCGGTCGCCATCGCCACCTTCGGCGTCACCTCCGGCGAGGCACTGTCGGGCGTCGTCGGCCCACTCATCGAGGTACCGGTGCTGGTGGCGCTGGTATACGTCTCGCTGGCCTGGCGCAAGAAGTTCACCATGCGGTGACGCGGTGACGCGGCGTGCGGATGCGGTGGTGACCGGCGGCGGCCAGGCCGGGACAGGCCGGGCCAGGCCGGGCCTGGTCGGGACAGGCCGGGCCTTCGGCCCGGGTCGGGCTGGCCGTCGGCAAGGACCGGCGCACCACCGACCTCTCACATCCGGGATCTCAGCACGTCGATCTCACAGCCCGGCGCGGTCGGGTCGAAGCCGTGCTCGACCAGCCAGCGAACTCCCAGCAGGCTTCGCAACGACCACCACGCGCGGATCACGTCGAGGTCGACGTCGGTGCCGTAGCCGGCGATGACGTCGCCGAGGTGCTTCTCGTGTCCGAGCGTGAGGGTGGCGAGGTCGTACAGGGCATCGCCCTGGCCCGCCTCGGACCAGTCGATGATGCCGGTGATCTCGTCGCCGTCGACGAACACGTGGGCAATCTGCAGGTCGCCGTGCGTGAACGCCGGAGGACACGGCCGGAGCGCGGCCTCGGCGACCTGGCGGTTGCGGGTGACCAGGTCGGCGGGCAGGACGCCGTTCGCCACGAGCCACTCGCACTCGCCGTCGAGGTCCGCCGCCAGCTCGTCGAGGTCCCGACCGGCCCGGCCGGGCCGGGGCGGCAACGGTGCGTCGTGGAGCTTCCGGAGGGCGGCGCCCGCCGCGGCCCACGCCGCCGGGGACGCGGTCGACGGCTCGCCGAGGCGGCCGAGCGCCGCCCCCGGGACCGCGGCGATCGCGAGCACGGGAGGCTTGCGCCACAGGACCTCCGGGGTCGGGACCGGCGCCAGGGCCATCGCCTCGACCTCGACGTCGATGCGCGCCTGATCGGTGTCCACCTTCAGAAACACGTCGCCGACGCGCAGGGTAGCGCGCTCGGAATGGGCGACGACGACCTTGACCTCATTCATGGCGACCAATATCCCGGATGACCGTCCACGTCGCCCACCACTTTTTGGGAGTCCTATTGGGAACCCTATGGGGAGTCCTATAGGGAATCCTAAGTGCGCGCACCGATCCAGGACATCACCTTGTTCTTGATGCCGGGCGCGTTGAGGAGGGCGCCGCCGTGGGCATCTCCCGGCACCGTTTCGACGGTGACGCCATTGGCGGGCATGTCGTGGTCGACTTCCTCGGCGCGTTCGAGGTCGGTGGAGTGGGTGACGGGGATGAAGTCGTTTTCGGAGTGGAGGAGGTACATGGGGGCGTCGTTGGCGCCGGAGGCGCGGTTCTTGACGACGGTGTCCTTCCATGTGCCCCAGCAGCTCGGGTGCATGGAGGTGCCGACGTCCGCGGGGTCCGGGTAGCAGCGCGTCAGGACGGTGGCGTTGTCGCGGACCTTTCGTTCCTTTGCGGTGCTGGTGGTGTGGTTGCCGTCGTTCCAGGCGCGGTAGGGGGAGGCGACGGGGGAGAGGCCGACGACGCCCTTGACGCGGGTTTTTCCCGAGCCGTACGTCGCGACGGCGGTGCCGATCTGACCGCCGGCGGACGATCCCACGATGACGATGCGGTTCGGATCGAGGTCGAAGCGGGCCGCGTTGGATTTGATCCAGGCGAGGGCGGAGAGGGCGTCGTTACGTTGCGCCGGCCAGGGGGCGTCGAAGTTGAGGCGGTAGTCCACGGAGAAGGTGGCGTAGCCGGCGTCGGCGAAGGTGCGGGACCAGGTGGCCCAGCCGGAGTCCTCGTACCAGTAACCGCCGTGGAGGATGACGACGCCGGGTTGGGTGCCGCTGGTGGGCTTCCAGTAGGCGTCCAGCTTCTGGCGGGTGTGCGAGCCGTAGGCGTAGGTGGCTTCGCTGCGGGATGTCGCCGCCTCGCGGCCTGTCGTCTGAGCCCTGGCACCAGCGCTGCCGGTGCCGCTGCCGCTGCCGGTGCCGCTGCCGGTGCCGGTGGCCTGGCTGCGGCCCGTATCGATCGTCAGGAGTGCCGCGATGAGCGCGGTACAGAACGCTAAATACATCAGGTAACGACGCATGGAAACTTGCCCTCCACCACAGTGAGCAGGCACCCGTGATCCTGGGCGCACGCTCGTGGAAGCGAGCAGCGCGGACAGAGCGTGGGGGGCACTCGAACGCCTGCCTTATTCGAGCGAGCGGAACTATAGCCGGGTGAAGAAGCGGTATGTCAACGCTCACGGGGTGGAATGGGCGACTTCTACTCTCTTCTCCTGGGAGAAGAAGACTTCCCATCATTGAGCCTGACATCGTCACCTTTGGCGTCTCAATTTCTGCGTGGCCTGACGGAAACGCCTGGCGCCCGTAGCCCCCGGTGGTGCCTGTGCGGCGAGGGGCGGTCGATTCGGTGCGGGCGTGTCCGACTGCGGTGGCGGCGAAACCCGGCGAAAATGGTCTGGAGCAGGGCGTAGTGCACCAGCACCAGTGGTGGACTGAAGCGACTCAGGAGACGACGCCGATGACCGGAAGCGACAGTGACTCCGCCGGGCAGGAGCACGACGCCACCCCGTACCTGCCCCGGCGCGGGGGGCTCGCCGCTTATCGGCGTGCCGCGGCGGATTGCCAGGGCTGCCCGCTGTTCCGGGAGGCCACACAGACCGTCTTCGGAGCGGGCAGTACCTCGGCACGCATCATGCTCGTCGGCGAGCAGCCGGGCGATCAGGAGGATCGCCAGGGCGAGCCGTTCGTCGGGCCGGCCGGCGGTCTTTTGCACAAAGCGCTGCGGGAAGCCGCCATCGACGTTGATCAGGCGTATGTCACCAACGCGGTGAAGCACTTCAAGTTCACCACCGCGACGCGGGGCAAGCGGCGAATCCACAAGCCGCCGAGCTTGCGGGAGATGACGGCCTGTCGTCCCTGGTTGAATGCCGAGCTGCGCCTGGTCGAGCCGGAGGTCGTGGTGGCGCTCGGGGCGACCGCGGGTAAGGCGCTGCTGGGGCCGTCGTTCCGGGTGACGAAGGACCGGGGCACCCTCATCGCTCTCCCTCAGGAAATGGGGTTCGTCGTCGCGACGCTCCACCCGTCGGCGATCCTGCGGTCCGAGGACCGCGAGGCGTCGTACGCGGGGCTGGTATCGGACCTGCGTATCGCGGCCGACGTATTGGCCGGCAATCGCCAGTAGCCAGTAGCCAGTCACCACGCATCGCCGACCACGCATCACCCACCACGCAACAGGCCGCGTCGCTTGCTCGCGGTCATATAGGCCGGGCCTATACGGGGCATCGATTTTTGGTCGTGGACCCTGTGCAGTGTGACCGGGTTCACTGTGGCTGCCAGTTTGCGTGGCGCTGATCGGGCTCGGCGTCACGTGGGTCGCGGCTTCACCTGCCGGGCGCGCGATATGCGGAGCCAACGCACGGCAGTTGCTGGGAACACGCCAGGCCGGACCCTCTTCGCGCCTGGAGGAGGTTGCAATGACGCAGACCCCAGCGCCTGCCGCAGTGGTCGGTGGCACGCCGGCGAAACCGTGGTGGCGGCAGTTGTACGTGCAGGTGCTGCTGGCGATCGTCAGCGGAATCCTGCTGGGCTGGCGATGGCCGGATCTTGCCACCTCGATGGAGCCGATCGGCACCACCTTCATCGCGGCGATGAAGATGCTCATCGGGCCGATCGTGTTCTTGACCATCATTGGGGGGATCGCGGGGGTCGCGGATCTGAAGAAGGTCGGCCTGACCGGCATCAAGGCCCTGACGTACTTTCAGGTGGGCACCATCGTCGCGCTGGTGACGGGTCTGATCGCCATCAACGTCTTCCGCCTCGGCGACGGAGTGCACGCCGACCCGTCCACGATCAGCACGTCGGGCGAGGCCGACCAGTACATCAAGAGCGGTGAGCATCAGCACTGGTGGGAATTCCTGACCAACCTGGTGCCGCACAGTGTCTTCGGTGCGTTCGTCGAGGGCGACATCCTGCAGGTCATCTTTCTTGCCGTGATCTTCGGTATCGCGCTCAAAAGCGTGGGGAAGATCGGCGAGCCGATCATCGCGAGCGTGCACCGGCTGACCGAAGTGGTGTTCAAGGTACTGGCCTTCATCATGAAGGCCGCGCCACTGGGTGCGTTCGGCGCGATGTCCTACGCCATCGGGAAGTTCGGGCTCTCCACCCTGACCAGCCTCGGCTCGCTGATAGCGCTGTTCTACGTCACGTCGATCCTGTTCGTCGTGGTGGTGCTGGGCACGGTCCTGGCCGCCTTTGTGAAGCTGAACATCTTCCAGCTGTTCCGTTACTTCAAGGACGAGTTCTTTCTGGTACTGGGCACCTCGACGGCCGAGCCCGCGCTCCCCGGCCTGATGCGCAAGCTGCAGTTCATGGGCGTGGAGAAGTCCACGGTCGGGCTCGTCGTACCGACCGGCTACAGCTTCAATCTCGACGGTGCGGCCATCTACCTCTCCCTGGCCACCCTCTACATAGCCCAGGCCACGGACACGCCGTTGTCGATCGGGCAGCAGCTGGGCCTGCTCGCGGTGATGCTGCTGACGTCGAAGGGGGCCGCGGGCGTGGCGGGTGGCGGCTTCATCGCGTTGACCGCGACACTGTCGACGGTGGGCCACGTGCCGGCCGCCGGCATCATGCTGATCTTCGGCATCGACAAGTTCATGTCGGAGTGCCGGGCGTTGGTCAACTTCTACGGCAACGCGGTCGCCACGTTGTTCGTCGCCAAGTGGGAGAAGAACCTCGACCTGGAACGGGCCCGGGCGGTGCTCGCCGGGCGCGACGCACCCGCTTCCGACCAGGCGATCGCCGCGGCCGAGGCCCCGAGCGTGGCGGAGAGCCCAAGTGCGGACGAGGAGCCCGGGGGTACCCCGGCGGCCGTCCGCGGTGCCGTCGCGGACCGGTCCCAGGGAGCTGAGGTGGCGCCGCGATGACCACCGTCCTGATCGCCCCGGACAAGTTCAAGGGCTCGCTCACCGCCGAGGAGGTCGCCGCCGCGCTCGAAACCGGCCTGCGATCCAAGGCTCCGGACATCCGAGTACACCGGCTGCCGCTCGCAGACGGTGGCGAGGGCAGCGTGGCAGCCGCCCGCGCCGCCGGGTTCACCACCCGCGATGTCACGGTCACCGGCCCGCCCGGCGCGGGAGGCCGGTTGCTGCCTGGCCGATAGGCTGCGCCTGTCGAACATGTTTCCGCCTTTGGAGGGGTCATGGACGCCAGGCAGCTCGAATACTTCCTCGCCATAGTCGAGCACGGCGGCTTCAGCAAGGCCGCCGCGGCGTTGCATGTGGCCCAGCCGTCGCTGTCCCAGTCGATGGCCAACCTCGAGGCGGACCTCGGGGTCGCACTCTTTCACCGGGTGGGCCGCGGGGTCGTCCTCAGCGAGGCAGGCGCCGAACTGCTCGGCCCCAGCCGCCGGGTCCTGCGCGACATGGCAGCAGTACGGGACACCGCCGCTTCGCTGTCCGGACTGCACCGGGGAACCGTGGAAGTGGCGTCCATGCCCTCCCCGGGCATCGAGCCGCTGAGCACCCTCATCCACCGCTTCGCCGAGCTGCACCCGGGCGTGACGGTGAGCACGCAGGCCGCCTTCACCCCCGAAGAGGTCGTGTCCCTGGTACGCAGCGGTGCATGCGAGCTGGGCCTGCTGGGATCGGCCGCTCCCGTAAAGGTCGCCGGTGTGGACGTGCTGCCCGTTGAGGAGCAGCCGTTCGTGGTCGTTGCTCCACCGGACGGTACGTACCGGGACGGCGTCGCCGTGCGCCCGGGCGATCTGGCCGGGCAGAAGCTCATCGCCTCCCGCACCGGCAGTCTGATGCGCAGCATCGTCGACGACATCACCGCCGGCGGCACGGGCACCGAGATCGTCACGGTCGTCGACCACCGGACCTCGATCCTCCCGCTCGTCCTGACCGGGGTCGGCGTCGCGGTGCTGCCGTCGTCGTGGACGCGACTGGCACGACGCTGCGGAGCGGTCGTCGCGCCGATCGAAAACACCGCCTACCTTCATGTCGCCATGATCAGTCTGCCCGCCCATCTCACTCCCGGAGCACGCTCGTTCCTGCACCTGACGGAGTCACTCGCCCGCCAACGCACGCAGACACAGCCAGAACCCACCGACTCCCCTCAGCCATAACCCATCGCCTCCGAGCTGAGCCACAACTCGTCGACTCCACTCAGCCATAACCCATCGACTCCGCTGAGCCAGAACTCAGGGCCAGAACTCATCGATGCCACCTATAGGTCGCATCGGAAGCACGTCTTGGACGGGTTCCCGCCCCGCTGTGTTGACTCGTGAACGAGGAAAGATCGAAAGATCCCCGTCCAGCTCACGCAGGAGGCACCCGTGACCACGCCCCGAACATTCCGCATCGCCGCCATCCCCGCCGACGGCGTGGGCGCCGAGGTGGTCGCCGCAGGCCGTGCCGTACTGGACGCCTTGGCCGAGGACTCCCACGGCGCCTTCGCCTTCGACTGGGAGGAGTTCCCCTGGGGCTGCGACTACTACGCCAAGACCGGCAAGATGATCGACGACGACGGACTCGACCGGCTCAAGGACTTCGACGCCCTCTACTTCGGCGCGGTCGGCTGGCCCACCGTCCCCGACCACATCAGCCTGTGGGGACTGCGCCTGAAGATCTGTCAGTCCTTCGACCAGTGGGCCAACGTCCGCCCGGTGCACTTCCTGCCCGGCGTCCAGAGCCCCCTGCGCAAGGCCGATGACACCGCTCTCGACTGGGTCGTCGTACGCGAGAACAGCGAGGGTGAGTACGCGGGGCTCGGCGGCCGCAACCTCTCCGGTCGCGGGCCCGGGGGTGAAGTCGCCATCCAGTCCGCGCTGTTCACCGAAGTGGGCTGCGAACGCATCATGCGCTTCGCCTTCGACCTGGCCCGTACCCGCGACCGGCGCAAGGTCTCCAGCGTCACCAAGAGCAACGCACAGCAGTACGGCATGGTCCTCTGGGACGATGTCTTCAAGCGCGTCGCCCAGGACTACCCGGACGTGGAGACCGAAAGCGTACTGGTCGACGCGATGTCGGCGAAGTTCGTCCTGAAGCCCGAGGACCTCTCCGTCGTCGTCGCCTCCAACCTCAACGCCGACATCCTCTCCGACCTTGGCAGCGCCCTGGCCGGCAGCCTCGGCCTCGCCGCCAGCGCGAACCTCAACCCCGAACGCCGTTTCCCCAGCATGTTCGAGCCCGTCCACGGCTCCGCACCCGACATCGCCGGGCAGGGCCTCGCCAACCCCATTGGGGCCGTCGGCAGCGCCGCCCTCATGCTCGACCACTTCGGCCTGCCCGAACAGGCCGCCCGGCTGAACGAGGCGATCCGGGCCACCACCGCCGCCGGCATCCTCACCCGCGACGTCGGTGGCACCGCCTCCACCGAAGACGTCACCAAGGCCCTCATCGCCCACCTGGCCGACTAGGGCGCTTCGTTGAGACCAGGTTGGAGGCATCCATCCTGCTGAACAGTTCCGTCCGGGGGCCGTCAGTTGAGGAATTCCGCCAGCCGGTTGTTCAGCTGTTCCGGTGCGGTGAGTGGCAGGGAGTGGTGGGTGGCCCCCGGGAGCACTGCCACCTCGCCCTGTGGGAGTACTCGGCGGGCTCGGTCGGCCACGTGGTGGGCGTTGTGGGCGCGGCTGTGCTCGGCGAGCAGGACCAGTACGGGCATGCGGAGGTCGGCCGCCCGGGGGCGGCCGCCGGCGATGAGCTTACGGCTGGGAACGGTGGTGGCCAGGGCATAGAGGCGCTGCCAGGTCTCGTCCGGATGGGTATGTGCCGTCTCCCAGGCCAGGAAGGAGCGGGCACGGTCCTGGCTGGGGCGGAGGAGAGTGGGCAGCGCCCGCAGCAGGTAGCCGGGGCGGAAGCCGGCGAAGACCTGAGTGGGGTCGACGAGGGCGAGGCGGGTAACCCGTTTTGGTGCGTGCAAGGCGTATCTGACGGCCAGCCAGGCACCGTAGGAGTGGCCGCACAGATGCGTGCCGGCGAGCCCGAGCCCGTCCAGCAGGGCGTCCAGCCAGGCGGTCAGGTCATCGGCGTTCTTCAGGGGGGTGCCGCGGCGTTCGGTGCGGCCGGCGTCGCCCATCAGGTCAACCGCGTGGACCCGGTAGCGCTGACCGAGAACTGCCGCGTTGGCGAACCAGACCAGACCGGTGGCCAGGCCGCCGGGCAGCAGCACCAGCGGACTGCCGTCGGCCGGTCCGTACACATGGACCCGGGTGCGCCCGTACGGGGTGTCGACGTCGTGCTCCTCAGTGAACTTCGGCCAGCGGACGCGGAGTTCGTCGTAGGCGAGGTTGAAGGCGGCCAGGGACACTGGGCATTCCTCTCGTTCAGCGATACTCTCGTTGAGCGAGATGTTACGTCGGAGTCCCCAGGAGTGTGCATGGACGATCAGAACCCAACGATGGGGCTGGTCCACTTGTTGCGTGCGGTCACCGTGGAGTTCGACCTGCTCGGTGCCGAGTTCGCCGCGCGCCACGGGTTGCACCCCACCGACGTGCGCGCGCTGATCCACCTGCTGGACGCGGCACGGGACGGCACCCCCGCAACGCCAGGATGGCTCGGCCGGCAGCTGTGTCTGAACTCGGCCGGGACCACTGCGCTGGTCGACCGGCTGGAGCGGCTCGGACTGGTCCGGCGCAGCAGGGACACCGCTGATCGGCGACGCGTGCTGCTGGAGGTGGAGGACAAGGCCACAGAACTGGGCTGGGCCTTCTTCGGACCAGTGATCGGTGAGGTGGTGGCGGTCGCGGAGGACTTCGCGACGGGCGAGCTGGAGACGGTGCGTCGCTTCCTGACCTCGGTGTTGCAGTCCACCCAGCAGATGCGATCGGTCTGACAGGCGTCCACGGTCAGGTGTCCACGGTGCGGCACCGTGACGGTTCCGGCGATGTCGAGTGGGACGCGGCGCCTCGGGTGCCACCACGACCGATCGACTGCCCCACAGCAGAAGAGGAGACCGTGGCATGGCCACTCAGGTGTCGACGACGGCGAACGCGCAGCGCAATTCCTTATTACTGCGGGTGGCGATCGGCCTGCAGACCCTGACCATATTTCTGCAGGCGGTCTCCGCCGGACTACTGCTGACCTGGGCCTATGGAGAGACGCTGCACAGCGTCGGAGCCCGTGTGATGTACGGGGCGACGATGCTGTACGTACTCGCGGCACTCCTGGCGTGGAAGCCGGGCGGCGGCTCGCCGTGGCCTGTCTGGCACGCGTCAGGCTTCCTCGTACTCGCCTCGGCCCAGGTCGTGCTCGGCATCGCCCACGTCCCTGAGCTCCACCTGCCCCTGGGCGTGCTGATGTTCGGTCTGAGTGTGCTGGCGCTCGTCCGAGCCGTCCCCGGCGTCGGGCAACGCGCAGCCGTGCCATGACGCCGGGGAAGGAGCGGCCGCGCCCCCCTCGGCGAAGGGAGTGCGGCCGCTGTGCGGCGAGTGGGTCAGAGGCGGTCGAGGATCTTGTTCATGCGCTCGACCTCGGCCTTCTGGTTCTTCACCACGTCGTCGGCGAGCTTCTTGGCCGTGGCGTTCTTGCCGTTCTTCTGCTCGTCCTCGGCCATGTCGATCGCACCGTTGTGATGGTCGATCATCATCTTCACGAACATCGTGTCGAAGTCCGTGCCCGTGGCGGCCTTCAGCTCATCCATGTCCTTGGCGGACATCATCCCGGACATCCCGGAGCCGTCCGAGGATCCGGAGCCGTGGTCCATCCCGGGCATGCTGGAGCTGTCCGAGCCGGAGCCGTGGTCCATGCCGGGCATGCTGCTGCTCGACTCGGGCTTGCCCCACGCCTTGAGCCAGGACCGCATCTTCTCGATCTCCGGGCCCTGGGCCTTCTCGATCTCCGTCGCCAGGTCCTTGACCTGCGGGTCCTTGGCGCGCCCGTCGGCGAGCTCGGACATGGCCACGGCCTGCTGGTGGTGCGGGATCATCAGCTGCGCGAACTTCACGTCCGCGTTGTTGAACGCACCCGGGGCGGGGTTGTCCCCGGCGCTCCGGGTGGCCGACGCCGATGCCTTGGCCCCGTGGTGCTCCGGGGTGCTCGTGTCGTTGTTACCGCACGCGGCGAGCACCAGCCCGGCGGTGGCAACGACGCCGACCAGGGCGACACGGCGGGCTCGGGGACGGCGCATGCTGCGCTTGATGGCGGTCATGTCGAAAAACCTCGTGTCTGTGTGTTCTGCGGAGTGGGCGAACGAGAGACGCGGGCAGTGGGAAACGCCCGCGGTGGCGTTCGGCCTAAATCCGCAGGACAGACAGGTGAGCGAGGTCCGGTGGTCTGGGCGGCGGTGCATTGGGCCGCAGCGCGGCCAGGACCTCGGCGCGAAGCCGTACCAACCAGTCCTCCCGGCGCGCCAGCGCCGCCCGGAGGAGGCCGAGGAGAATGCCGGCACCGAGCACGGCCACGCACAGAGACGTCATGTCCATCCCCGCTCCCGGGGCGTTGGAGGACGTCTTGGTGTTGTGTTCCGAAGCGTGCGCGGCAGCCGTGACGTACTGAGGTGAGACCGTACCGGCGGCGTCGTTGCCGGCGTTGCCGTGAGTGGTCATGGCGGGCGCGTGAGCCGCGGCCCCCATGGCCGGGCCGGAGGTGTCACGGGGATGGCCCACCGTGTGCATCACGAAGACGCCCAGCGCGAGCACGACGACGAGCAGCAGATGCCCCCAGGCACCGGCCGTCTGCATTCGCCGATTCACACTCACAACAACCTCCGCGGTCGACAATACCGAAGCGAGCCCGCTCGCCGAACGACAGGTCGTCCTGCTTCGCTCAGTGGTCTGCTCAGTGGCCTCCGTGTCAGTGGTCCGCCGCTTGGAATCCGCGCAGTCGCAGGCTGTTGCCGACGACGAAGACCGAGGAGAAGGCCATGGCCGCGCCGGCGATCATCGGGTTGAGCAGGCCGGAGGCGGCGAGGGGCAGGGCCGCGACGTTGTAGGCGAAGGCCCAGAAGAGGTTGGACTTGATGGTGCCGAGGGTGCGGCGGGAGAGGCGGATGGCGTCGGCGGCGGCGCGCAGGTCGCCGCGTACGAGGGTGAGGTCGCCGGCCTCGATGGCGGCGTCGGTACCGGTGCCCATCGCGAGCCCGAGGTCGGCCTGGGCGAGGGCCGCGGCGTCGTTCACGCCATCGCCGACCATGGCCACCGACCGGCCCTCCGCCTGGAGGCGCTTGATGACGTCGACCTTGTCCTGGGGGAGTACTTCGGCGATCACCTCGTCGATGCCGACCTCCGCGGCGACGGTCCTCGCGACGGCCTCGTTGTCACCGGTGAGGAGGATGGGCGTCAGGCCGAGGGCGCGCAGTCGCCGGATGGCCTCCGGGCTGGTGTCCTTCACAGCGTCGGCGACCTCCAGGACGGCGCGTGCTTCGCCGTCCCAGGCCACCGCGATGGCCGTACGGCCGGCCGCCTCGGCTGCCGCCTTCGCACGCTCCAGATCGGCCGGCAGTTTGATCGCCCACTCGGCGAGCAGCTTCTCGCGGCCGACGAGGACGGCATGGCCGTCGACGACGCCTTGGACACCGAGTCCCGCGATGTTCGTGAAGTCCTCGGGAGTGGGGAGGGCGCCGACCTTGGCGCTCGCTCCGGCGGCGACGGCCTGCGCGATCGGGTGCTCGGACGCGTGCTCCAACGCGCCTGCCAGCCGCAGTACTTCGGTTTCGTCCGTGCCGGTTGCGGCGTGCGTGGCGAGCAGTGTCATGCGTCCCGTGGTCACCGTGCCGGTCTTGTCCAGCACGATGGTGTCGACCTTGCGGGTCGTCTCCAGCACTTCCGGGCCCTTGATCAGGATGCCGAGCTGGGCTCCACGGCCGGTGCCGACCATCAGCGCGGTCGGCGTCGCGAGGCCGAGGGCGCAGGGGCAGGCGATGATCAGTACGGCGACGGCGGCGGTGAACGCGGCCGTCAGGCCCGCGCCGTTGCCCAGCCAGAAGCCGAGGGTGGCCAGCGCGAGGGCGATCACGATCGGCACGAAGACCGCGGAGATCTTGTCGGCGAGGCGCTGGGCGGCGGCCTTGCCGTTCTGCGCGTCCTCCACCAGCTTCGCCATTCGGGCGAGCTGGGTGTCGGCGCCGACGCGGGTGGCCTCGACGACGAGCCGGCCGCCGGCGTTGAGAGTGGCGCCGGTGACGTTGTCGCCGACCGTGACCTCCACCGGTACCGACTCGCCGGTCAGCATCGAGGCGTCCACGGCGGACGCGCCCTCGACCACCGCGCCGTCCGTGGCGATCTTCTCGCCGGGCCGCACCAGGAAGCGGTCGCCGACCTCCAACTCGGCCGTGGGCAGGGTCACTTCCCGTCCGTCGCGCAGTACGGTGACTTCCTTGGCGCCGAGTTCGAGCAGCGCCTTCAGGGCGGCGCCCGCCTTGCGCTTGGAGCGGGCTTCGAAGTAGCGCCCGGCGAGGATGAACGCGGTGACGCCGGCGGCGGCTTCGAGGTAGATGTTGCCCGCGCCGTCGGTGCGGGCGATGGTCAGCTCGAAGGGGTGCGTCATGCCGGGCGTGCCGGCCGTACCGAAGAACAGCGCCCACAGCGACCACAGGAACGCCGCCGTCGTGCCGACGGAGATCAGCGTGTCCATCGTGGCGGCGCCGTGCTTGGCGTTGGTCCAGGCGGCGCGGTGGAAGGGCCAGGCGGCGTACGTGACGACGGGTGCGGCCAGGGTCAGTGAGAGCCACTGCCAGTACTCGATCTGCAGCGCCGGGACCATCGCCATGGCGATCACGGGGACGGCGAGCGCGGCGGCGGTGATCAGGCGCTGGCGCAGCGGCCGGAGTGCGTCGTCCGACTCGTGGCCGTCTTCGGCCAAGCCCCCGGACTCACCCGGCGTCCGGGCCGGCGGGGCGGGCTCCTGAGCGGTGTACCCAGTGGCCTCCACCGTGGCGATCAGGTCGCTGACGGCGACGTCCGTACCGCGGTAGCTGACCTTGGCCTTCTCGGTGGCGTAGTTGACGGTCGCCTCGACGCCTTCCATGCGGTTGAGCTTCTTCTCGATCCGCGCGGCGCAGGAGGCGCAGGTCATGCCGCCGATGGCGAGCTCGACTTCGGCGGCGCCGGAGGGGTTGCCGGAGCGGGTGCCGGGACCGGTGTCGGGGCTGGTGGTGGTCATGTCTGTTCCTCCTGTAGAAGGGTCGCTACGGCCGACCATACCCCCCGGGGGTATTGCCTGGCGTGATTCATGTATACCCCCGGCCCGTATGTATGGCAAGGTCGGGATCACGCTTGACCTAGTACCCCCCGGGGGTATGGTGAGGGCGATTGGTCGCCGTCGGGCGGCCCAGGAGAAGGGGATGCGTCATGCACACCGGACTGAAGGTCGGCGCCTTCGCCGCCGCGCTCGCCGCGACGTTCGGCACGGCATACGGAGTGGGAAGCGCGGTGCACCCCGTCGTCTCCGATCCCGCTGCCGCGCAGCACGGCCACGGGGGAGATGCCGCCGAGCACGGCGCGGCCACGCCTGGCGGTCTGCAGGTCGCCGAGCGCGGCTACACGCTCGACCTGAAGACCCCTGAGCTCAAGGCCAAGGCCCGCGCCGAGCTGCGGTTCGCCGTTGTCCGGGACAGCACCGGCCGCCCAGTGACCGCGTACCGGCGCGCACACGGCAAGGAACTGCACCTCATCGTCGCCTCACGCGACCTGACCGTGTACCGGCACCTCCACCCGACCCGCGCCGCGGACGGCACCTGGTCCACGCCCGCCGAACTGCCCAAGGCCGGCGGCTACCGGGTCTTCGCCGACTTCACCCCGAAGGGCGAGAAGGAGGGCCTGACCCTCGGCTCGGACCTCGCCGTGACCGGCTCTTATGAACCGGCCGAGCTGCCGGAACGCGCCACCACCGCGACCGTCGACGGCTATCAGGTCAGCCTCGACGGCGAGTTGACCCCGACCAAGCCGAGCGAACTCACGCTGCGCGTGACGAAGAACGGCAAGCCGGTGCGGGATCTCCAGCCGTACCTGGGCGCGTACGGCCACCTCGTCGCCCTGCGCGCGGGCGACCTGGCGTACCTCCACGTCCACCCCAACGGCGAGCCGGGCGACGGGGAGACGAAGCCCGGGCCGGAGGTCTCGTTCACCGCGACCGCGCCGAGCAAGGGCGCGTACCGCCTCTTCCTGGACTTCCAGCACCGGGGCACGGTCCGCACGGCGGCCTTCACCGTCCGCACGGCGGCCTTCACCGTCCACGCGGACGACAGCCGAGCCACCGGTGCCGGCGACGACGCCGCTGACCACGCGTGACCCACCGCGCCAGGACCGGCTGTCCAGCGGCGGCAAGCCAGGCGCGTGCGTATGCCGCCGATATTCACCCTCATCGGTGAGAGGTGTGATTGGTCGGTGGCCTTTGGGGAACCAGGAGGCAGGCAAAGCAGACAAAGGCAGTCACCGGAGGCGGTATGAGCGAGGAGCAGTCGTCGTCGGCAGGCAGGCTTCCGGGACCGCTTCGCGCGTTCTCGCCGGACCACCTGCGGCAGGTGCCGGGTGTCAAAGAGGTGACGAAGGCGGCCGAGGGCGCGCTGAACGCGGTGGGCGTGGTGTCACCGCGCGGGCGACGCGTCGCGGCGTACACCGGCGTGGGGCTGCTCGGCGTGGCCGGTGTCATCGAGTGGCCGATCGCGGTGGCCGGCGCGGCTGCGGTGTGGCTGACACAGCCCCGTCCCGAAGAGGACGGACAGGGCGGCCAGACCCAGAGCAAGTCCCAGAGCAAGGCCCAGAGCAGGGCCAAGCCCCAAGCCAAGCCCCAGCCCAAGCCCAAGCCCCAAGCCAAGGCGACGGGGAAGGCGGCGGCGGCGACGAGTGGTGGGCGGTCGCGTTCCGCTTCTGGTGCGCAGGCGGCGAAGCGGCAGTCAGCGCGGGGAACGGCCTCCTGACCGTGGGTCTTTTCCAGGGGGTGGTCGGCGGCACGACGTCCGTACCTCTGGAGGCGCGTGCCCGTGTGCGTGGGATGTTCGATGAGGGTGGGACATGGTTCTTGGGTTACTGACCCGCTTGCCCGCGGCCGGACTGGGCGCAGCCCTGTCCGCGCCCGGCTACGTCGCCCGTGGGCTGGAGGCGTGCGCCACGGTGGCCGGAGACGCCCTTGACGTCGGCTTGCGCGCGGCGTCGGACGGTGCGGCGGCGGTGGCGGACACCACCGTCCACGTGGCTCACGTGGCGCGCAACGCGCTGCCCGGTGGGACGGAGGAATGGCGGGCCGGCTCACGGGTGCACCTGGCGTTGGAGCCGTCCTCCGACGCCCGGGTACGGCGTGCGGGCGGAGTGGAGGCGGTGGCCAAGAAGGTGGCCACCGCGCTCGCGGAACGTCCGGACGTACTGCTCGCCTACTGGGACGGCGGCCTGGCGCGGCTGGTGGTCACCGCCTCACAGGACGCGGCCACCGACCGTGTGGTGAAGAAGGCCACAGAGCTGGCCGAGCGGTACGGGCTGACCCATGCGGCCGCGCCGTTGCACGAGTTCGCGCACCCGGAGGGCACCACGGCGGTGCGGGTCGCCGCGACGGCGCTGGCGATGGACGCCGTCGGCGTGGCGGCGGCGATGGCCGGGCGCGCGTGGCGAGTACCGCGCTCGTCCAGGGTGGTGACGGCGGGTGTGACGCTGCTGCGGGAGAACCCGCGGTTCCGGGCACTGCTGAACAGCCGGCTCGGTGCGGCGGGAGCGGACCTGGCGCTCGCCGCGGCGAACGCCGCGGTTCAAGGCGCGGGGCAGTCCCCCACCTCGTTGGTCCTGGACGGAGTGCTGCGCGCGGGACAGTTGGTGGAGAGCGTGGCACGGGCGGCCGTCTTCGACGCCGCCCACGACCGGGTGTGCGCGCCGGAACGCTGCGGCATGACGAAGCGGGAGGTGGCCCGGCCGCCGCTGCGTCCGACCGCGGCGCAGCAGTACGCGGCCCATGCCGCCACCGGCAGCATGCTGGGCGCCGCTGCGACGCTGTTGCTCAGGCGGAATCTCGATGAGGCGGCGGAGGCGGTGCTGTCGGGTTCCCCGAAGGCCGCCCGGTACGGCCCGGTGGCCTTCTCCACGGCCCTGGGCAGTGCTCTCGCGCGCTCGGGCGTACTGGTCCGTGACCCCGAGCGGCTGAAACAACTGCAACTGGTGGACACGGTGGTGTTGCATCCCAGCGCCCTGCGCGGCAGCAGGCGCACACTCTGCGAGGTGCATCCCAGTGCGGAGGGCTGGGACCACGACCGACTGTGGCGGGCTGCCGCCGCGGCCCTGAGCCGAGGAGAGACCGCGGCCCTGAGCCGAGGAGAGACCGCGGCCCTGAGCCGAGGAGAGGCTGCGATCCCGAGCCCGGGGGAGAGCGACGAGGGGCTCGACGGAGAGAGCGACGAAGCGCTCGACGGGGAGAGCGACGACACGCGTGAGGTGGAGCTGCGTCCAGTACCGGGCGAGCCCTCGGCCGAGACGACCGAGACGGGCATGATGATCGCCTCGGTCGGCGGGCGGGACGTCGGCACGGTGACGATCGGCTGGGAACCGGACCCGCTGACCGAATCCGTACTGGACGCGGCCCGGCAGGCGGACCAGTACACCATCGTGGTGGACGACCCGGCGCTGGGCGACTTCGCCGCCCTGGCCGACGAGGTCGTCTCCTCCGAATACCCGCTGGCCGACCACGTAAGGAGCCGGCAGGCAGACGGGCATGCGGTGCTGACCGTCGCGCGAGTACCGGCCCCGCACCCGCACGATGCGGAAGGCCACGCCGAGGAGGACGAGGAGCTGCAGACCGGGCTGCTGAGCAGCGACGTGGCGGTGGCCCTCACCGACGACGACAGCGCCGTCGTGTGGGACGCGGATGTACTGGCCTTCGGTGGCCTGAAGGACGTGTGGCGGCTGCTGGTGGCCGTTCCCGCGGCACGGTCCGTGGGCCGGCAGTCGCAGATACTCGCCCGGGCGGGCGCGGCACTGTCCGGTCTGCTGGTCGCCACGGGCGCCCAACGGCGCGGGCTGGCCTTCCTCACCGGCTCGCAGCACGCCCCGGTCAACGCCGCGGCCATGGGAGCACTCGCGGCCGGGTGGTGGGCGGCCCTCGGCGTGGCCGCCACATCGGCCCCGCAGCCCCGGCCCCGCGTACCGTGGCACGCCCTGGAACCCGACGAGGCGGTGGCCCGGCTCGAAAGTGGCCGCCCCGGTACCCCCACACCACTGGCCGGTGCGGTGACGACGACCCGGGCCGCGGCCGCACGGGTGACGGGCCACCCCGTCTTCGCACCGGCCCGCTGGTCGGTACGGCTCGCGGGCGCGGTACGGGCCGAACTGGACGACCCCCTCACCCCCGTTCTCGCGGTCGGCGCGGCAGCCTCCGCCATCGTGGGATCGGCCGTCGACGCGACCCTCGTCGTCGGGGCGATGGGCATGAACGCGCTGGTCGGCGGCGTGCAGCGGCAACGCGCCGAACAGGCACTGACCGCACTGGCCAGGGGCCAGAAGCAGCAGGCCCGACGCGCCGACAGCCGCGACGACGACGCGCCCGCCACGGTCGACGCGACACGGCTGGTGCCGGGCGACGTGATCAAACTGGACGTGGGCGACGTGGTCCCCGCCGATGCGCGCCTGCTGGAGCTGACCGGCCTGGAGGTCGACGAGTCCTCGCTGACCGGCGAGTCCCTCCCCACCACCAAACAGCTCACCGCGACCCCGCGGGCAGCCATCCCCGATCGCCGGTGCATGGTCTTCGAGGGCACCACCGTGGTCGCCGGCCAGGCCACCGCCGTCGTGGTGGACACGGGGGAGCACACCGAAGCCGGCCGGGCCGTCACGCTCGCCTCCCGCACGCCACCGGCCGCCGGCGTCCAGGGGCGCCTGCAGGAACTCACCCGCAAGGCACTCCCGCTCACCTTCGCGGGCGGGGCCGCGGTCACCGGGCTCTCCCTGCTCCGGGGCCGTCCGATCCGCCAGGCCGTCGGCGGCGGTGTGGCCGTCGCGGTCGCGGCCGTCCCCGAGGGACTTCCCCTGGTGGCCACGGTGGCGCAGCTGGCAGCCGCCCGCCGGCTGACCCGCCGCGGCATTCTGGTACGTACTCCCCGGGCCCTGGAGGCCCTCGGGCGGGTGGACACGGTGTGCTTCGACAAGACCGGCACGCTGACCGAGAACCGGCTGCGCGTGGTCCGTCTCACCACCGCCGACGGCACCGTGTGCGAGCCGCACGACGAGGAAGCCGTCGACGTCCTGCGGCTGGCGGGGCGTGCCTGCCCGCAGGAAACCGAGGACACCGCCGGCCGGCAGGCGCACGCCACCGACGAAGCCGTACTGGCCGCCGCCCCCGCCGATCCCGAGTGGAACCCCACCGCCGGCCTGCCCTTCGAAGCCAGCCGCGGCTACACCGCCGCCATCGGCGAGAACGGGGCCGGGGATCGCCTGCTCGTGGTCAAGGGAGCACCCGAAACCGTCCTGGACGCCTGCGAGGGCCTCCCGGCGGAGGCGACCGAGTGGGCCCAGTCCCTCGCCGGTGAGGGACTGCGCGTCCTCGCCGTCGCCACCCGCCGCCGCAAAGCGGTCAGCGCACCGGACGTACTCGTCAACGAACCGCTGGAGAAACTCGAGTTCGCGGGATTCGTGGCACTCGCCGACGCCCCGCGCCCGGGCTCGGCCCCCATGATCCAAGGGCTGCGGGAGGCAGGGGCAAAGCCGGTCATGCTGACCGGTGACCACCCCCATACCGCTCGCGCGGTCGCCCTGGCGCTGGGCTGGCCGGACGACACCAAGGTGGTCACCGGTGAGGAGCTCGCGGCCTCGGACCGGGCGGGCGGTGCCCGCCTGCTGCGCGACGCGGGGGTCGTCGCCCGGGTCGCTCCCGAGCAGAAGCTCCAGGTGGTCGAGGCGTTGCGGGCCGCGGGCAGGGTGGTGGCGATGGTCGGGGACGGCGCCAACGACGCCGCGGCCATCCGGGCAGCGCATGTCGGTGTCGGTCTCGCCGCCCGTGGCTCGGCCGCCGCCCGTAACGCCGCCGACCTGGTCCTGACCGACCCGGACCTGTCCGTACTGGTCGACGCCGTCACGGAAGGACGGGCGCTGTGGCGCAGCGTCGCGGACGCCATCAGCATCCTGATCGGAGGCAACGCCGGCGAGGTCGGCTTCACCGTGCTCGGCACCCTGATCTCCGGAGCGTCGCCGCTGTCCACCCGGCAGCTGCTGCTCGTCAACCTGCTGACCGACATGTTCCCCGCGATGGCCGTGGCCGTCACACCCCCGGACGACCAGCTCACCGAGGAGTCCGAGTCCGCCACCGGGGGCAGCGCACCGGTCGGTATCAGCGCCCTGGGAGCTCCGCTGCTGCGCCAGATCCGTCAGCGGGGTGTGGTGACCGCGTTGGGTGCCACCGTCGCCTGGCTGATCGGCCGCTTCACGCCCGGCACCGCGCGCCGTACCAGCACCATGGCCCTGTGCGGTGTCGTCGGCGCCCAGCTCACCCAGACCCTCACCGGCCGCCACCGCAGCCCACTGCTGTGGGCGACCACGCTCGGCTCCGCCGCCGCCCTGATGGCCGTCGTACAGACCCCCGGCCTCAGCCACTTCTTCGGCTGCACCCCGCTGGGGCCCGTGGCCTTGGCGGGCGTGGCCGCCGCCATCGCCACCACCGCAGCAGGGCCGCGCGTCATGCCGCCCATCGAACGGCTCCTCACCCGCATCCAGAGCCGACTGCGCCCGGCGACGCCCGCGACCGCGTAGCCCCGCACGAGGGCCACCGGCCGGGCCGCTCGGCCGTCCACCCTCCGCACTCACCGGTAGTCTCGGCGTCTTGTCTGTTACTCATGGTGTTTTCGGTGCTGGAGGGTATGCGTGCGAGTGTGGCGACGTTGTATGGACGCGGCCGAGGTGCGGGGGAGTGAAGCGCGCACCGACTATCTCAAGGTCGCGCAGTTCATGCAGCGCAGGGAGCCGGCCGGCTACGCGGCGGTGCGGCTGCTGACACCCGCGTACTTCCAGCCCCACGTGCTGGCCGGTTACGCGTTCGCGGCGTTCACCGACGACCTCTGCGACCGGGGCACGGTGCCGGAGCGGACCCGGCGCTTCGACGCCTGGGCGGGGCAGATCCGGGCGGCGCTGGACTCCGGCACCGCCCGGCATCCGCTGCTGCGCGCGTTCCTGTACACGTCCGCACTGCGGGACCTGCCCCGCCACTGGATCGAGTCCTACCTGGACGGCGCGCGGATCGACCTGGACTTCCCGGGGTTCGCCACGGAGGCCGACTACCAGGCGTACGTGGACCGGCTCACGTGGCCCTTCCTCATGATCACGACGGGGCTGGCGCAGCCGGGCGGCGGCACACCGGAGTTCGCGCAGAGCTGCCGGCTGGTCGCCGACGCGGGCCAGCGCACCGACATCCTGACGGATCTGGCCGAGGACCTGCGGGACGGACGGCTCTACCTGCCCCTTGACGCACTCGAGCGCCACGGTGTCGACCGCGCCGACCTCGTCGCGGGGCGGGACGTCCCCGGCGTCCGGGCGCTGCTCTCCGACGCCGCCGACAAGGCGCACGGCACGCTCCGCGAGGCGACCCGGCTGCTGGACGAACTCCCCGAGGAGTACGGGCCGCTGGTGCGGTTCGTACTGGGCCTGCACCATCAGCGGCTGGAGACGGTGGTGGCCATGGGGGCCGCTGCCACCCGGCGGCCGGCCCGGGACAATCCGGTGGCCTGCCTGCGCCTGCTGGCCAGTGCGCGGCGGCCGCACGGCGACCGGCGGCCCGCGCCGCGGCACCAGCCCGCGCCGCAGCACCGGCCAGTGGGCGGCGGCGCGACGGACGGTGAGCGCATCGCGGCCTGACCGATACGTCCGAGCGTCGGCTCTCGGCGCCAGGCGCCCGGCGCTCGGCGCCCGGCGCTCGTCACGATGTTCGTACCGTCAGCGGTCCGCGAACTCCTCGATCAGCGCCTCGGCCTGGGTGATCTCGTCGCTGAGTGGGTGGTCCTCCGCCACGTGCGGCAGGCGTTCGGCGGCCATGGTGAAGGCGTCGGTCACCGGAGCCGGGGGGAGGTCGGCCCCGGACATTCGCAACGCCCGTACCGCGCCGATGAGTTCGCAGGCCAAGACGGCGCGGTAGGCCGACACCGCCGAGGTGGTACTGCGGGCGGCCTGGGTGGAGAAGCTGGCGTGGTCCTCCAAGCCGCGCGAGATCACCGCGGTGCCGAGGGTGACCGGCGCCGCGGCGTGCCGGAGCTGGCCGAGCGCGTCGTGCGCCACGTATTCGAGGATCATGATGCCGGAGCTGCCCGCCGGGCCGGCCGCCAGGAACGGCGGCAGCCCGGTGAGGTCCGGCTCGACCAGGTCGCTCAGGCGCGCCGCCGACAGTTCCGCGGCGTGGTGCAGGGCGGCGCGCAGGCCGTCCAGGGCGAGCGCAAGGTAGGCGGTGGAGAACTGGCCGTGGTGGTGGACCTGTTCGCCGTCGATGTCGATCAGTGGGTTCTCGGCCGCGGCGTTGATGTCGATGGCGAGGACGCGTTCCAGCGCGTCACCCGCGTCCAGCGCGGGCCCGTGCACCTGCGGGAAGGCCCGCAGCCCGAAGGGGTCCTGCAGCCGCCGCCCGGCGGGCGGATCGTCGTCGAGGCGGAGCAGGCGCCGCATCTCGGCGGCGCAGTGCAGCGACCCGTGGTGCGGCCGCGCGGCGTGCACCACCTCGGAGAACGCCTCCGGTGAGCCGCCCAGCGCGCAGTAGGACAGCGCGGTGATCACATGGCTCGCCCGCAGCAGCCGCCGCAGCTCGTGCCAGGCCAGTACCGACTCCGCGAGCGTGACGGCGTTGCTGGAGATGAACGCGAGGGCGTCGCCCGGGCTGACCGGCACCGGGTCCAGGCCCTTGCCGGTCCAGGGCCGCTCGCCGGCGAGCGTCAGGGCGATCTCGGCGAGTGTGGTGAGGTCGCCGGTGCCGATGGCGCCGCGGGCGTGCACGGAGGGCAGGGCGTCCTGGTGCAGCGCCGACTCCAGGGCGCGCAGCAGTCGGGGGTGCACACCGCTGCCCGCCGCGGCCAGCTGGTTGAGGCGGATCACCAGGGCACCGCGGACGACGTCGTCGGGCAGCGGATCGCCGCTGCCGCCCGCGTGACTGCGCAGCAGCCGCAGTCCGTGCTGGTCGACGGCGTCCGGGGTGACGACGGCGTGCCGGTTGGCGCCGACGCCGGTGGTCCGTCCGTACACCGCGCGTTTCGCGCCACTGTCCCGGGCGATCTCGTATGCCCGCCCGGCGCGCTTGAGCGCCTCGTCGTCCAGGTCCACCGTCGCGCCGCGGCGGGCGGCCCGGACGACGTCGGCGCAGCGCAGGTTCGTACCGGTGATGCGGATCGGGATCGGAGTGCTGTCGGGCATGAATCTCCCTCTTGACAGAGAACTATTCATCTCACAGGCTGCATGAAACCTTCCATTCTTCAACTTGGCAAGAGCAGTTGATGCAGGTGGCACCTAGTAACCTGCGCCCTCCTCCCCGCCTGACACCGTCGACAGGCGCGGCTGTCCCTTCCGATCGGAGAGCTTGTCGAGCCATGCCAGAAGACCGGACCCTTTTCCCTCCCGCCGATGCCGCCACTTCTCCTCCCGCCGATACCGCCGATACCGCCGATCCCGCCACGGCCGGGCGCCCGCCCGGCGACGCCCACCCCGACACCTTCGACGACGTACCGCTCAACCGCTTCCACCTCAAGATCACCGCGCTGACGTTCGGGGCGAACTTCTCCGACGGCTACCAACTGGGCATCATCGGCATCGCACTCACCGCGATCGCCCCGCAGATGCATCTCGACTCCTGGTGGCAGGGGCTGATGGGCGCCTCGGCGCTCCTCGGGGTCTTCGCCGGCAGCATCGTGATCGGCTGGGCCGCCGACCGGATCGGCCGGCAGCGGCTCTACATGCTCGACTTC
Source organism: Streptomyces sp. NPDC000151 (assembly GCF_040301705.1). Taxonomy (NCBI): domain Bacteria; kingdom Bacillati; phylum Actinomycetota; class Actinomycetes; order Kitasatosporales; family Streptomycetaceae; genus Streptomyces; species Streptomyces sp. NPDC000151. Next base: position 112,649 of record NZ_JBEPFC010000002.1, read on the forward strand.
CTGCTGATCGCCGTCGCGTCCGTCCTGCAGTTCTTCGTCAACGGCCCGGTCGAACTGCTCGTCCTGCGGCTGCTGATCGGTTTCGGCATCGGTGCCGATTACGCGCTCGGCCCCACCCTCGTCGCCGAATTCGTGCCCCGCCGCTACCGAGGCGGCCTGCTGGCCTCGCTGACCTGCCTGTGGACCGTCGGCTACATCGCCGCGTTCTTCTTCGGCACGTACCTGATCGGCCTCGGCGGCGACTCCTGGCGCTGGCTGCTCGCCAGCAGCGCACTGCCGGCGATCGCGGTACTGCTGCTGCGGATCGGTACGCCCGAATCGCCGCGCTGGCTGCTCAGCAAGGGGCGGACCGCCGAGGCCCGGCAGGTGGTCGCCCGCTTCATCAGCGGCCACGTCGACTTCGACGCCTTCGCGGCACAGCAGCACGCCACCCGGCGCGCTGCGTCCTACCGGGAGCTGTTCGGCGCCGAGCACTGGCGCAACACCGCGTTCGGAATGCTCTTCTACAACTGCCAGGTCATTCCGTACTTCGCGATCTACACCTTCCTCCCGCTGGTACTGGTCAAGATCCAGCTGGACGGCGGGGACTTTCTCAGCGAGGCCCTGCTCAACGCGTTCCTGCTGCTGGGCGGGATCGCCGGACTGTGGTTCGTGGCCAAGCTGACCCGGCGGCGGCTCACCATCGGCTCGTTCGTCGTCCTCGCACTGTCCCTGGCGCCGATGGGCATCTGGCCGGACGCCCCGGCCATGGTGCTGTTCCCGCTGTTCCTCGTCTTCACCTTCACCATGTCGGCGGCGACCAACCTCGATCAGGTCTACCCGCCCGAGCTGTTCCCCACCGAACTGCGCAGCTCCGGGGTCGGCCTGCTGAACGGCATGAGCCGCATCGGCTCCGCCGTCGGTACCTTCCTGCTGCCGGTCAGCCTCGGCTCCCTCGGCTTCGCCCCGACGATGGTGGCCCTCACCGCCGTCCTGGTCATCGGCGCGGTCGTCTCCGCACTGTGGGCCCCCGAGACGAGCGGGGCGGCACTGGACTGACCCGCCCGCCCGGAAGCCTTGGTGCGGTGCGGTGCGGTGCGGTGCTGCTGCCGCCTGCCGGGTCAATTGGGCAGGCGGCGCTTCGCGGCCGCCCGCAGTTCCTCGCGGAGCCGGTCCGGGGCCCAGCCCTCGGTGACCGCCTGCCACAGGATGTCCGCCTGGGAGGGCGGAGCAAGGCCGTCGACCGGTGGGTCGAGGTCCAGGTCGGTGGGGAAGGGGTAGCCCTCGGCGCTCGCGGCGATCACCCGCAGCAGCCACTCCTCGTCGGCTCCGGCGGCCTTGCGCTCCCGCAGCACCGGATACACCGCATTGACCACCGCCTCCCGGTCGACGGTCTCCATCGCGCGGCCGAAGGCGGAGGAGACCTGCAGCAGGTTGGCCATGCGCTTGATGCCGGTGGAGTGGTTGCGGCCCGCGGCGTGGAAGAGGGCGGGGTTGAAGAACACCGCGTCGCCCTTGGCCAGCGGGAGTTGGATGTGGTGCTCCTCGAAGTACGCGATGAACTCCGGGCGACGCCAGGCGAGATAGCCGGGCGCGTACTTCTGGGAGTACGGGAGGTAGCGCGTCGGCCCGGACTCCACCGGCATGTCGCAGTGGGCCACCGCGCCCTGCAAGGTCAGTACGGGGGAGAGCCGGTGCACATGGGCCGGGTACCGGGCGGCGCGTTCCTCGGTGAGGAAGCCGAGGTGGTAGTCGCGGTGCATCTGCTGGGCCGCGCCGCCCGGGTTGACCACGTTGATCTGGGAGGTGACCTGGTAGGCCGGGCCGAGCCACGCCTCGGCGGTCAGCGCCAGCATGTCGTTGGCGTAGTAGTCGGCGAACGCCTCCGGCTGCCGTACGGCCATCTTGTCCAGCGCGCTCCAGACCCGGTCGTTGGCGCCGGGCTCGGCGAAGTGGTCGCCGCGGGACGCGCCCGTCGCACGCTCCTCCTCGATCAGTGCGGTGAAGGCGTCGGACGCCCGGTCCACCACGGCGAGGTCGGCGAACGCCCGTTGGAGGACCACGATGCCGGGGCCTTCCAGAAGGGCCCGTACCAGCTCCTCCTGCACGGTCCGGCGCCCCTCCGGGGTGCCCGCGAGCGCACGGAGCCGGACGCTGTCGTAGAGGGGGACGTTCTGCTCGACCCGCTCGGCCGAGGGGTGGTCGCGGGGGTCGGTGCGCTGCCCGACCAGCGAGCGGAACGCATCGAGGGAGCAGTCGTCCGCGCTCAGCCACGTACGTGATGCCGCGTCGGCGAGGGACATCGATTCGGCATCAGTGAGGGACACCCCGGATCCTTTCGCCGTACTTGCCCTTCTGACAGTCTGGTCAGCTCAGGACCGTCATTCAATCCGCAAAAAGCCATCAAAAACCCCTCACGCATAACCCCTCACCCATAACCCTTCACCCATAACCCCTCATCAACTTATGGAAAAGTCATGCGACACCCCTACCCGATCAGGGAGATCGCCCGGCAGGCCGGGCTGAGCGAGGCCACCGTCGACCGGGTCCTCAACAGCCGGGGCGGCGTACGGGAGAGCACCGTCATGGAGGTGCACCAGGCGATCAAGGACCTGGACCGGCAGCGGACCCAGGTACGCATCGGCGGCCGCACCTTCATGATCGACATAGTGATGCAGGCACCGGAGCGCTTCTCCACGGCCGTACGCAACGCACTGGAGGCCGAACTTCCCTCCCTGCAGCCCGCGGTGCTTCGTTCGCGCTTCCACTTCCGCGAGACCGGCCCCGTCCCCGAACTGGTCGCGACCCTGGACAAGATCGCCAAGCGTGGTTCGCAAGGAGTACTCCTCAAGGCCCCCGACCTGCCGGAGGTCGGGGCCGCCGTCGGCCGCCTGGTCGCGGCCGGCATCCCCGTCGTCACCCTGGTGAGCGACCTGCCCAGCAGCGCGCGCATGGCCTACGTCGGCATCGACAACCGCGCCGCCGGTACCACCGCCGCGTATCTCATCGGCCAGTGGCTCGGCGACCGCCCCGGCAACGTGCTCACCACCGTCAGCCGCGGCTTCTTCCGCGGCGAGGAGGAGCGCGAGATGGGCTTCCGCAGTGCCGTACGCAACACCCAGGCGCACCGCACCCTCGTCGAGGTCACCGACAGCGACGGCCTGGACGCGACCCAGTACGACCTCGTACTCGGCGCGCTCGACCGGGACCCGGCCATCAACGCGGTCTACTCCATGGGCGGCGGCAACGCCGCAACCGTGGCGGCCTTCGCCGACCTCGGGCGGGAGTGCGCGGTGTTCATCGCCCACGACCTCGACCAGGACAACACCCGCCTGCTGCGCGGGCGCCGCATCTCCGCCGTCCTCCACCACGACCTGCGCCAGGACATGCGCCGCGCCTGCCAGACCATCATGCGCGCCCACAAGGCACTGTCCGACGCAGGGCCCGCGCTGCCCTCGGCGATCCAGGTGGTCACGCCGTACAACATGCCGCCCGGAGGTCCGGTCACGTGACAGCAGCGGCCCCGGTCGGGTGTTCCATCGTTAGTCGAACTGGCCGACCTGGTAGTCGCCGGCGGGCTGCTGGGTGATGACGTTCCCGCGGTTGAAGGCGTTGATGAGGGCGATGGTGCACACCAGGTCGGCGAGTTGGTCCTCGTCGTAGTACTTGGCGGCGTTCGCCCATACTTCGTCCGGGACGCCACCGGCCGCGTCGGCGATGCGGGTGGCCTGCTCCGTCAGCTCCAGGGCGGCGCGCTCGGCATCGGTGAATACCGTGGCCTCCCGCCAGGCCGCGACCAGGTTGAGGCGCACCGCGGTCTCCCCGGCCGCGGCGGCGTCCTTGGTGTGCATGTCGATGCAGCCGGCGCAGCCGTTGATCTGGCTGGCGCGGAGCTTCACCAGTTCCTGCGTCGCGAACGGCAGCGTCGATTCCGCGAGCGCCTTGCCGGCAGCGATGATGTGCTTCATGACCTTGGCCGCGACCGGGCTGGCCATGAGATTCAACCGAGCGTTCATGGTGCACTCCTGTGTCGTTGTTGCTGGACACCCCCTTGGACGGAACAGCTCGGCGAGATGTGACATGGGCGAATGTGACGCGCGTCTCCTTGAGGGGGCGGCCCTGCGCCCGGGGGAGGACGCCAGAGTTCCGCGTACGAAATCTGTTCAGTGGAATTCCCGGGAAATTGAGCTGTGTTCAGAATTCCGCTTGAAGCGGTGTCGACGTGCGTCGAAGTGCGTCGGAGTGCGTCGAAGTGTGTCGAGGGAGGCTGGCAACCGGGGGTCCTGGGGCGCCGGCGGCCCCTTCCGCGGCGGCCTCGCCGCACCATCGGCCGGTCGGCAGGCCGCGCCCGCCGCGCCGTCGCCCAGCGGGCACCCCGAACCCCCGCGACACCACCGCTACCAGGCCATATGCCTCGCTAAACGGGATAGTGGCATTAAGGCGGGCCCGGAAACTATGAAACGGCTTGAGAGAGCCTTGAGTCGCTCAGTAGTCCAAGAGGGTGGCAGCGCGACGCAATGGTTGAATTTTCTTGTAAATCGCGACCGCTGGAGACACTGCAGGTCGAAACCGTTGCCCTGATACGCGAGCAGCCCTCGCGGCAGCGGCAGGATATGCGGAGAAAGTTTTGCAGTTCTTTACCGAACCGGTGGGCCGGGGGTCGGGCTTACAGTGCGGTGATTGACAAACCGCGCGTACCGAAATTTACTCGATCCGGCGCCTGCCGGCTGACCATGGCAAGACCTTTGCGCGCCACGAGGATTCATGTACGTACGAATGGGGGAGACGGCATGGACATCGAAGTGCTGGGCGTGTTGAAGGTCAGAGAGAACGGGGTCTCGGTCACGCCGACCGCGCCGAAGGCCCGTCAGGTGCTGGCCATGCTCGCACTCCGCGCCGACCACCTGGTCCCTGTCAGCGAGTTGATCGGGGAGCTCTGGGGCGAGCAAGCGCCGCGCAGCGCCCGCACCACCCTCCAGACCTACATACTCCAGCTGCGCGAGAGGATTTCGGCGGCGATCGAGGACGACCCGGAGGGGTCCGCGCCGCGCACTGCCAAGGACGTGCTGGTCACCTCGCCCGGCGGCTACCTCCTGAACACTTCGGGCGGCCGCAGCGACGTCCGCGAGTTCGAGCGGCTGGCCGGCATGGGCTACCGGTCCATCGATGCCGGCGACTACGTGGGCGCCGCGCGACGGCTGCGCGAAGCGCTCGCACTGTGGACCAACTCCGCCCTCGCCGACGTGCAGGCGGGTGGGTTGCTCGAACGGGAGATCAAGCGGCTGGAGGAGACGCGGCTCTGCGCTCTCGACCAGCGCATCGAAGCCGACCTTCGCCTCGGACGCCACCGCGAACTCCTCGGCGAGCTCACCGCGTTGGCGAGCCGCTACCGCACTCATGAGACCCTGCACGGCCAGCTCATGCTGGCCTTTCACCGGTCGGGCAGGCGCAGCGAGGCGCTCGACGTGTACCAGCGGCTGCGCAACACCCTGGTACGGGAACTCGGTCTCGAGCCGTCCCCGAGACTGCGCCGGGTGCAGCAGTCGATCCTAATGGCCGGACCGGAGCCCGCCCTGGACACGGTGGCCCCGGCGAGAGGCGAACGTCTCAGCCGCGTCGGCTAGGGCTTGACTGCCGTCGCGCCGCGCGGTCCTGGGTGCGTAACAACTGAACGAACCTGCGGTGAAGAGTGAAGAGGACGGTGACCCGGTAATGGGTCGCCGTCCTTCTTCGTTGAGGAATTGAGTTTTTCTGCTTCGGTGAGGGCTGGTCAGCCGGTCTGCGCGGACCCGCATCCAGGAACGCCGCTGGGAAGCAAGTGGAGAGGTGCTTGACGCGTGCTCAAGGAAATCGGGCCGGGCGCGCTGGGCCGCTACGGTTTCCGAAGTCATACCGCTTCTCCGGAGAAGGAATTCGACGAGAAATCAACAGCAAAAAGAGGGGACCAGTACATGAGGATACGAATTCTGGGCCCGCTGAGGGCCGAGCTCGACGGTGTTTCCATCGTGCCGACGGCGGGAAAGCCGCGTCAGATCCTGTCACTGCTCGCAGTGTGTCCCAGCCGCGTGCTGCCGGTGTCCACGCTGATGGAAGAAATCTGGGACGCCGACCCTCCGTGCAGCGCGGTCACCACATTGCAGACCTACATACTGCAGCTGAGGCGCAGGCTGGGCGCCGCCATGGGGCCCGATGCCCCGCGCACCGCGAAGGACGTGCTCGCGACCTCGCACGGCGGATACGTGCTGCAGATACCGCCGGAGAGTACGGACGTGCACGAGTACGAGCGGCTGGCGTCGGCGGGCTTCGCGGCATTCGAGGCCGGCGACAACGAGCGCGCGGCGGAAACGCTGCGCCGGGCGCTGGATCTGTGGCAGGGGAAGGCGCTGGTCGATGTGCGCGTCGGCCCTGTGCTGGCGATCGAGGCGGTGCGTCTGGAGGAGAGCAGGCTGGTCACCCTGGAACGACGCATCGATGCCGATCTGCGGCTGGGGCGGCACACCGAACTGATCGCGGAACTGCGGGAGTTGATAGCTCGGCAGCCGCAGCACGAAGGGCTGCATTCACAGGCGATGGTGGCGCTGTACCGCTCGGGTCGGCAGGCCGCTGCCCTCGACGTGTACCGCAGGCTGCGCATGAGGCTGATAGAGGAACTGGGCGTCGAACCGTCGCCGCCGCTGCAGCGTCTGCATCAGGCGATGCTCACCGTGGACCCCGCCCTGGACATGGCCGCCGGCCCCCGACGCAGCTCGACCTTCGATTTCTACGCCGCCTGAGCACGCCCGTCCGCCCGTCCGCCCGACCGCCCGTCGGTCCGTCCACCTGTCCGCCCGTCCGCCCGACCGCTTCGAGCCTGCCTCTAGGACCATCGGCGAGCCTGGTGAGGCCCAGGAATTGCCATAGGCCGAGGAGTGGCAGAGATGGCGGACACCGCACCACCGGTACGGCTGTACTGCTTCGCCCACGCGGGGGCCGGCGGTTCCGCCTTCCGGGGCTGGGCGCGCGGCGTGGGACCAGGCGTCGAGCCGGTCCCCGTCCTCCTGCCGGGTCGCGAGGGCAGGCGCCGTGAACCACGGCTGACGGATCCCGACGCACTGGTGGCCGACCTGCTGGACCGGGTCCGCGCCGAGCCCGGCCGGCCGTTCGTCCTGTACGGGCACAGCCTGGGCGCGCTGGTGGTCCACTGCCTCGCGCGGGCCCTGCAGGAGAGGGGGATGCGACTCCCCGCGCTCGTCGCTGTCGGCGCCTGCCCACCGCCCGACGCGGCCAACGAGCTCCCCGACGCCTGCGAAAGCTACGACGAGGATCTGATGGACCGGCTCCGGAAGCTGGGGCTGCTGCCGGACGGAACGGAACACAACGCGTACTGGCGCCGGGCGGTGATGCCCGTGCTCCGGGACGATCTGCGCCTGGCACGTGCCCTGCGGGCCGCCGCCTGCGGAACCGCGGCAGTACAGGGACCACTGCGGGTGCCGCTGCTCGCGGTCTCCGCGGGCGGTGACCTGCTGGCGCCGCCGGGGGTGGTCGCGGGCTGGAGCCGGTGGAGCGCGGTATCCGTGACGACCCGCACCGTAGCCGGTGACCACTTCTTCGTACGGGGCGGGGTGCTGCCGCGTCTGCTGGGCCGTGCCTGCCGCGTGGTGCAGCGGCTGGACGCAGCGGCGACAACCCTTTGACGTCCACCGACCCCACCGACCCGACCGATGCACTCGGTCCGAAAGCACCGGCACCAGAGAAGACCTGAATGTGCCGGCACGAGGAGAGAGGCAATACCACCATGCAGCAGTTCGACATCACCGCTCTGATCACCTTGTTGCGTGACAGCGCGGACGACGGCGAAACCAACGATCCGGACGGTGACATGCTGGACGTACCGTTCGCCGAACTCGGCTACGACTCACTGGCGTTGCTCCAGGTCACCGGAATCATCGAGCGCGACGCCGGCATCACGCTCGATGACGAGGCGCTGGGCGAGGCGGAGACCCCGCGCCAGTACCTCGAGGCCGTCAACCGCGTACTGTCCGCGCGCACTGTGGCCTGAACTCGGGCATCCCCGCGAGGATGCCGATAGCGGCAGGGGCCCTTACGGCCCCTGCCGCTTTGCAATTCTTTCCGTACTTCGCGATGGCGTTCATGGCTTCATGACGTCCATGACGTCCATGACGTTCCAACCGCGTTCCACCGTGTCACGAGCGGCATGTCCGAAGGTCGTCACAGGTGGTCGGAGAGCCACAGGGCCGGGAGAAGGGGGTGAACCGTCGTGGACGACCGGACCACCGCGCTGCACCGAGCCGCTCTCCTCGACGCGCTGCTCGGTGACCCGTACGACCCGGTGAACGCACACGGTTTCCGCGCGTTCCTCGCGGCCGACAGGGAGCGCCGCCCGCCGGAGGCCGCTGAGCTGCTGCTCGCGGCGGCGGGGCTGGCGGCCGAATTCGTCCCCGCCCGGTGCGGTGGCGCGCTGACCCGCGCCGATTCGCTGGTCCGGGTGTTGCGTCCCGTCTTCCGACGCGATGTCTCCCTCGGCTTCGGGTGCGGCCTCACGTCGCTGTTCGCCGCCTCCGCGGTGTGGGCCGCCGGCACCGACGTGCAACGGCGCTCCACCGCCCGGCTTCTGCTGGGCGGCGGGCGGCTCACCGTCGCGCACCCCGGGCTCGCGCCGGCCGGGGGAGTGCTGCGCGACGCGTTCACCGTGCGGGGGCCGGCCGACGGGGGGCTGTCCCTCGGCGGCCGCAGGCACGTCATCATCGATGCAGCGCGGGCGGACGTCTATGTCGTCCATGCCCGCACCACCGGCGCCCCCGAGGCGCGCGACCACTCCGTGTTCCTCCTCGACCCGGCGCGGCTCCCGGACGACCGGCTGCACCGGCTGCCGCGGGTCGCGACAGCGGGGATGCGCGCCGCGGTCTTCTCCGGGCTGCGGTTCGCCGACTGCCCGGTACCCGAGGGCGCGTTGGTGGGCTGCATCGGCGAGGGGGCCACCCTGGCCCTGCGTACGAATCACGTCAACCGGTGCGTCGTCGCCGGAGCCGTGATCGCGGCTGTCGACCCGGTACTGCGCTGCGCTGTACGAGCCGCCACCGAAGGGCGCGCCGGACGGCCCGCCCGGCGTTGGCACCGCCCGCTCGCAGGGGTCTTCAGTGACCTGCTCGCTTGCGACGCCATGGTGACGGTGTGTCTGCGGGCGGCGAGCGTGTTGCCCGACCGGGCTCACGTCCCGACCGTGGCAGCCGCCTATGTGGTCCCCCTCCTGCTCCAGGACGCTCTGGAGGAACTCTGTGCCGTCCTCCGCCCGGACGGCCGGCGGGACGGCGGCCTCGTCCACAAAATCCTCGCCAAGCTGGTGCGGGACCTGCCGGCCGTCGGCATCGGACGTGCCGGAGCCGCCTCCTGCCAGGCGGTGATCGTTCCGCAGCTGAGCACGCTGGCGACCGGATCCTGGCTGGTGGAGGAGGAACCACCACCCGATGTGTTCCGCGGCCGGGCGGACCTGCCACCGTTGGACCACCGGCTGCTGACCTTCGCGGGAGGCAAGGACTTCCTGGCCGCGTCCCTCGTCGGCGCCGCCGACCGGCTCTCCCGCGTCCGGTCGGCCGGCGGCCGGAACGCCCTGCTCGGGCGACTGGCCGAAGCGTTCCTCGGTGAACTGCGCCTCCTGCGCGAGCAGTGTGCCGCCCTGTCCGATGTCGCCTTGTCGGGCCCGGCTGCGGGTGCGTTGAGCGACCGGTACGGGCTGGTCGCCACAGCGGCCGCCGTCCTCGGGGTCTGGGAGGGCCAGGAAGGGGACGACCCGTTTCTCGCCGACCCCGGCTGGGCGGTGGTCGCACTGTCCCGGCTCGGACGGCGGCTGGGCCGCACGGTGCCGGACGTGCCGGACGACTGCGTCACCGAGGTACTCGACGAACTGCTGCGGCGCCACCGGGCCGGCCGCGGCCTCGACCTCGACGGCATGGAACTCGCGCTGTGACGCACCCCGGGAGGGACGCCACCCTGATGACGGAAGCGCCGCGCCTCGCGGCCCCCGTGCACGTGCGCGGGCCGGACGGCCCATGGCACGAGGTCCGCGAAAGCCTTCAGCGACGCGGTAACGCGGTCGTCCACACCAACTCGGGGGAGTGGCCGACCGCGGTCACGGCCGAGCCCCGGCTGCGCCACCTGCTCGGCCGTGACTGGCAGCACTACCGGCGTACCGCCGATCCCGCCGCGCGTCATCGGTTCGCCGCCGCCCGGCTCGTCCTCAAGTACACGGCGGCGGCCGCGCTGGGCACCAAAGCCGCGGAACTCGACCTCGCGTACAAGATCGGTGGGCGTCCGTACCTGCGGGGCCTGCGCGGCGTCGACGTGGGCCTCACCCACACCGGTGACCTCATCGCGGTGGGCATCAGCCGCGTCGGAAGGATCGGCATCGACGCGGAACCACTGTCGCGCGCGCTCTTCTACGACGTGTTGCTCGACCGCGTGTGCACGCCCGCCGAACAGGCCGTACTGCAGTACCTCGACGGGCCCGAGCGGACGGCCGCCATGTTGCGCCTGTGGACCCTGAAGGAGGCGTACACCAAGGCACTTGGACAGGGACTGCGTTTGCGGTTCGGCGAATTCGACCTCGCGCCCGGCATCCGGGGAGACGTGCCGGCGGGCCATGACGGAGGGCTGCTCGCGCCGGACGGCACGCCGGCCTGCCGCGGTGCGTGGGCCTTCGGCACCTACCGGGTCCTGGGCCGGTGGCTGCTCAGCGTGGCCGCTCACGGCCACGGTTCCGTATCGGGAATTCCGGCCCGCGGCATCGTGGACGAGCGGTCCATGACGTTGGTGACCCGGCTGCTGTCCGAAGAAGCCGCACCGCCGCGCGGCCGCATCGGCCCCGCTCAACGAGGGAGCGCATGACCAGCGGCCGTTCCGCGGCGGCTTCGATGACCGTGGTCGCGGCGGGGCCGGTCCTCGAACTCCACGGCGCCCTGGACCCGGCCGTGCTGGAGAGGGCCCTCGCCTGCGTCGTCGCACGCCATCCGGAACTGCACGCCTGGTGCATCGGCACCAACGGGGCCGCACATGTCGATGAGGGCGGCGTGCTCCACGCTCACCTGGAACGACACGGCACCGCCCACCACACCGTGCGCCTCGCCGGGTACCGGGGCCGGTGGCCCGCACAGCCGATCCGGGACCTCCCCGTGGGGATGCTCGCCGATCTGCTGACCACGGCGGCCGGTTCCGTGGCGCTGAGTCCTGGCCAACGCGATCTTCTGCGTTCCGCACACGGCGGGCCGTCCCGTGCGCACCACAGTGTCCTGCTCCGGCTGTCCCACCGCGTCGAGGAGGATGTACTGCGACGCGCACTGCGTGCCGTCATCGCCGCCCACCCGATGCTGACCGCGCGCACTCCGCCGAATCCCGAGGGCCGGCTGCCGCTGACCACCGGCATGTATGACGGGACCGGCTGCGAGGACCCGCTGCGGACGATCGAGTGCACCGATCGCCCGGCAGTCGAGCAGGCGGTCGCCGCGACCCGCCGCGGCCTCGCCCCGCACACCGGCGTACTGCTGCGGGCTCTGCACGTCAGGGGCCGCGGCGAAGGGGCTCCGGCCGACGGCGACCGGCTGTTCATCGCCGTGCACGACCTCGCCGCCGACCTGGCGTCCTGGCGGATCCTGCTGGAGGACCTGGACGCGGCGCTGACCGCGCTCGGAGCCGGCACGCTGCCCCGCCCGGAGAGCGACGCGGGCCGGTTCGAGGAGTGGGCCGACCGGATGCGCGAGCTGACCGCTGCCGGCGGGGGTGTGACCCGCGGCCGCGCGGGCGTCGATGACCGGTCCGCCGTTGCGCGGCCGGCCGCCTCCGGGGCGCAGCGGCCACCAATGTGCCGCAGCGACTTCGTACTGCCGACGGAAGCGACCAGGGCGCTCACCGAGGTCCTTCCGGCCCGCTACGGGCTCTTGGCCGCCGAACTGCTCGCGGGGGCGTTCGGCCAGGCCCTGGCCCGCTGGGACCAGACCCACGACGTCACCTTCGACCTGCGCACCGACGGGCGCGACGGCCTCCCCGGGTATGCGCGCGCTATCGGGCCGTACTCCCGCATACGGTCCGTACGGTTCGACAGCGACCGGCACTTGTCGCCCGGCCACTATCTTGCCGCCGTCGCACCCGCGCTCACGCCCGACACCGACCCGTGCGGCTCCATCGGCGCCACCCCACTCCCGCTCGGCGCACCGCGCCCGACATCGGCCTGCTTCACTCACCACCCGCCGGAACAACTGCTCCCGTACTGCGAGAACTTCGTGCTCGATGACCCCGCGCCGAACCGGCGGCCCCAGCCTGCCCACAGTGCTTCCGTCTACGGGATCGAAGTCTCCAGCCATGTCGAACGCGACAGACTTCGCGTCCGGACCGAGTGGTACTCCCGTACCGCTGACGGCGGCGACGAGACCGCAATCGACGCCCTGAGCGGCCTCCTGCGCACCGTACTGGAGGCATTGGCGGACGCCGGGAAGGACGGGGCGCCCATGCCTGCCGCCGGACCGGCCATCGCCGCCACGCCCCGCCAGCGTGAACTGCTCGCCGCGTGCCTGGACCGTCCCGGTGCGGGGCATCACATCGAGCAGCTTCATTGGGCCTGGCAGGGACCGCTGGACAGCGAGCGGTTCATCGCTGCATGGCAATCCGTGTTCGACAACGAGGCGCTTTTGCGCGCAGCCTTCGACCGCAGCCACTCCCGTGTCGTGTTGCACGGCAGGGCCACTGCCCAGGTCGTACGTCTGTCGCGCACCGACGTCAGCTGGGCCCGGTTGCTGGAACGCGACCGCAGCCGCGGGATCGACCCGCACCGTCCCGGAGCGTTGCGGATCACCCTGTTCGACGACCATGCGGGCAACGGCGGAGCGGTGGACACGACGCTCGTCCTGCTCACCTACCACCACGCGCTCGTCGACAGCTGGAGCGTCCGACTTCTGCTGCGCGAGTTCTACCGCGCATACCTGCGGGACGGCCGCGCGGGCGGCGGTGAGCGCCGCCCCGACCTGCGCGACTACGCGCGCTGGCTCAGTGAACAGGACCTCGGCCCGGCGCGCGAGTTCTGGTCAGGAGTGGTCTGGCGGCCCGGTACGGCACTGCACCCGGCACGTGCCGGGGCACCCACCGGTCTCACCGGTTTCGGACGTACCTCACACCGTCTGCCCCGGCCCGACGCGGTACGGCTCGGTCATTGGGCCGCCTCCTGGGGCGGCACCCAGTTCACCGCGCTGCAGGCCGCCTGGGCCCTGCTGCTGTACCGTGCCGCCGGCGCCACGGGTCCGGCCACGGTGAGCTTCGGAGTCTCGGTCGGCGGCCGTGGTATTTCTCTGGAGGGCGCCGAGCAACTGCCCGGGCCGCTGCGGAACATCCTGCCGATGACCGTCGGTGTCGATCCCACGGCCGGCGTGGGCCAACTGCTGACGGCCCTGCGGGACAGGGCCCTCGACATCTCCGCGTACGAATGGGTGAGCACGGAGCACATACGTCATTGGACCGGCTGCCCGGCCGCCGACGGTCTCTTCGGCACGGCCCTCGTCTTCGATTCGCCCCAGCGCCCGCCGGACGGTCTCCTGGCGGAACTCGCCGACCACGGCATCCGGGTCGGGCCGCCCCGCAGCACCGGCGTCACCAGCACGCCGGCGATCGCACTCATCACCTCCTTCGACCACCTCGGAGACCTGGTGGTGACGGCCGTCTACGACCGCAGCCGCTTCGACGACACCGAGGCGGCGAAGGCCCTCGCCCAGAGCATGCGGTTACTGCGGGAGTTCACGGACCGCACCGACGGCACCGGGTCCATCGCCGCGGCGCTGGAGGCGCTGCGTGACACCGACGTTCCCCGGATGGCGGCGCGGGGTGTGCGGCGCGACCACGGCGTGCTCACCGAGTTGCGCGAGGGCCGGGGGCCCGACGCCGGGACCGTGTGTCTCGTCCCGCCGCCGGGCGCGGAACACACCTGCTACAGCGCGGTACTGGCGAGCCACACCGGGCCCGAGCGGCTGCTCGCCCTGCGCTCTGGTACCGAAGCGCCCGACGCGGCGGCGGAGGCACTGCGCACCGTACTGCTCCCGGGCCGCCGTCTCCTGCTGGCCGGCTGGTCGGGCAGCGGACACCCCGCGCACGAGATCGCCCGGCGCGTCACCGGTGGGGGAGCGGCCGGTCCACTCGTGGTGACGTACGGCGGAGGCCCGGCCGACGCGGAGGGCCTGGCACGCACGCTCATGCGCCTGGCCCTCGAGCGGGTCTCCAAGTGCTCTTGAGCCCCATGGCCGACCGTTGACCGAGTGCGACATCGCGTACCACAAGTATGAGGAGGCCGGTCCATGCCCATATGGACGACCAGGTCCTCGGTAAGGGGCAGGCCCGTGGGCTTCGGCTCCAGATCCGTCACTTTCCTGCGGTGCATCGGCCGGATGCTGGCCACGGCCGGTGCCATGTGGTCCCCCGTTCACCTGCCCGATGACCCGGAAGAGGACTGGACGCTGTCCCCGCCTCCGCCGGGCCATCCGGAGCGGCTCCGCCCGGACGTGCCGCTCGACGCGGTGGAACGGGACCTGGCACGCCGGATGTCGAACCCGAAGGAGAGCGCGTGATCATTGAGACCGAGGGCTTCGTACAGGACCGATTGGCCGAACTCGCCGAGCTGAAGGAAAGTGCCGCTCGGGGCCCCGACGAGCAGGCCACCGAGCGGCAGCACGCCAAGGGCAAGCTGACGGCCCGCGAGCGCATCGAACTGCTGCTGGACGAGGGGTCGTTCCACGAGATCGAGGCCCTGCGCAGGCACCGCGCGACCGGCTTCGGCCTGGAGGACAAGCGCCCCCACACCGACGGTGTGATCACCGGATGGGGCACCGTCCACGGCAGTACCGTCTTCGTCTACGCCCACGACTTCCGGATCTTCGGTGGTGCGCTCGGCGAGGCCCACGCCCAGAAGATCCACAAGGTGATGGACCTGGCGCTGGCCGCCGGAGCGCCCCTGGTCTCCCTCAACGACGGTGCCGGCGCCCGTATCCAGGAGGGTGTCACCGCGCTCGCCGGATACGGCGGCATCTTCCAGCGCAACACCCGCGCCTCCGGCGTGATCCCGCAGATCTCCGTGATGCTCGGTCCCTGCGCGGGCGGCGCCGCCTACTCGCCCGCCCTCACCGACTTCGTGTTCATGGTCCGCGAGACCTCGCAGATGTTCATCACCGGACCGGATGTCGTCAGGGCCGTCACCGGCGAGGAGATCACCCAGAACGGCCTGGGCGGGGCCGACGTCCACGCGTCCGTCTCCGGCGTCGCGGCCTTCGCCTACGACGATGAGGCCGGCTGCCTGGAGGACGTGCGCTTTCTGCTCACCCTGCTGCCGCCCAACAACCGCGAGACGGCGCCCCGCGCGCCCTCGGCCGACCCGGCCGACCGGCTCACCGAGGCGCTGCGGGACATCGTCCCCGCCAACGCCCACCAGGCGTACGACATGCGCGCGGTCATCGAGGAGATCGTCGACGACGGCGAGTACTTCGAGATCCAGCCGGACTGGGCGCACAACATCGTCTGCGCGCTGGTCCGCCTCGACGGTCATGTCACGGGCGTCGTCGCCAACCAGCCCGCCGCCTTCGCCGGCGTCCTCGACATCCACGCGAGCGAAAAGGCCGCACGCTTCGTGCAGTTCTGCGACGCCTTCTCCATCCCCCTGGTGACCCTCGTCGACGTACCCGGGTTTCTGCCGGGCGTGGACCAGGAGCACGGCGGCATCATCCGGCACGGCGCCAAGCTGCTGTACGCGTACTGCAACGCGACCGTCCCGCGGGTCCAGCTGATCCTGCGCAAGGCATACGGCGGTGCGTACATCGTCATGGACTCGCGCTCCATCGGTGCGGACATCTCGCTCGCCTGGCCGACCAACGAGATCGCGGTCATGGGTGCCGAGGGAGCCGCCAACGTGATCTTCCGTCGGGAGATCGCCGCGGCCGACGACCCTGACGCCGTACGGGCACAGAAGGTCAAGGAGTACCGGACCGAGCTGATGCACCCCTACTACGCCGCAGAGCGCGGCCTGGTGGACGAGGTGATCGACCCCGCCGAGACGCGCTCCGCGCTCATCGGCGCGCTCGACATGCTGCGGTCGAAGCACGCGGACATCCCGTCGCGCAAGCACGGCAACCCGCCGGTATGACGGGGGAGAAGGGAAACGGTGATCCCCTCTGGCGGATCACCGGAGGCAGCCCCGGCGTGGAGGAGACCGCCGCACTCACGGTGGTACTGACGGCCCTGCTGGCCGCGCGGGCCGCCGCTGCGGCGGTCACCGGGGAGCGGCGCGCGGCCGCCGGCTGGCACCGCCCGCACCGCAATCCGCACCGGCCCGCCGGGACGTGGCGCAGTGGCTGACTCCTGCCGCCCGCTGTGTGCTGCAGAGCCGTTCGAGTACCACTCCAGCACGCGGTGACACCGTATCGACGGCACACGACGCAACCCGAGACCCACGGCAGGAGCATCGACATGAACGACGCGAGGCTGGTCGGCACCTGGACCACCGAGCTGGAGGACGACGGCAAGTCCGTGTTCGGACTGGCGTCCTTCACGGGTGACGGCGGCGTCACCTGCTACCAGGCCAACGCCAAGAACATCGGTCTGGGCAACTGGGAGGCCACCGGCAAGGACTCCTTCCAGTACAACTTCCACATCATCGCCGTCAGCCCGGAGGGCGAGCACGTCGGCGAGGCCCATGTCTTCGTCAGCGGCGAGTTCGTCTCCGAGGACCGCTGGGAGGGCACCGGGGGCGCCAACTTCTACTCGCCCACGGGTGCGCTGCTGCGCGGCCACGAGGGCTCCAAGGTCGCCGCGCGCAAGTTCGGCATCGACAAGTAGGCCCAACGGCGCACCGCCTCGTACCCCGGACCGAGACGTTACGGAGGAAAACCCCATGCTGCGGGACCGACTCAAGGGCGAACTCGTTCTCCCGTCCGATCCGGGTTACCAGCTCGCCAA
This sequence comes from Streptomyces sp. NPDC000151, assembly GCF_040301705.1. Taxonomy (NCBI): domain Bacteria; kingdom Bacillati; phylum Actinomycetota; class Actinomycetes; order Kitasatosporales; family Streptomycetaceae; genus Streptomyces; species Streptomyces sp. NPDC000151. The sequence goes on from NZ_JBEPFC010000002.1 coordinate 129,599, forward strand.
GCAGTTGCAGAACACCGAATACGACAGCGTCACGCCGCAGGGCATCGCCTACTGCGAGTCGCCGGAGGACGTCGTCGCCTGTGTGCGCCACGCCCAGGAGACCGGCGTTCCGGCACACGTCCGCGGCGGCGGTCACAGTTACAACGGCTGGTCCACCGGTGCGGGCCTGGTCATCGATGTGTCCCGGATGAACCACGCCGTCGCGGACGGACCCACCGTGCGCATCGGCGGCGGCGTCCAGTCCCTCGATGCGCTCGACGCCCTGGCGCCGCAGGGCCGTCAGATCATCAGCGGCACCTTTCCCACCGTCGGCCAGGGCGGCTTCCTGACCGGCGGTGGGCTGGGCTGGCAGACCCGCAAGTTCGGCGTCGGCTGCGACCGGATCGTCTCCGCGCAGGTCGCCCTCGCCGACGGCCGGCTCGTCCGGGCATCCGCGAACGAGCACGCGGACCTGTACTGGGCACTGCGCGGCGGTGGCGGCGGAAACTTCGGCATCGTCACCGAGTTCGAGCTGCGCCCCGTCGACGCCCCGCAGCTGACCGGCTTCGAGACCCTGTGGTCGTACGAGGACGCGGCCGACGTGCTGGTCGCCTGGCAGGCCTGGGCCGTGGAGGGCTCCGACGACCTCGGCACCTCCCTGGTGGTGCTGCCCGGCATGTTCGGGCCGGGCGGCAGGCCGGTCGTCAAGATCTGGGGCGTGCACCACGGGATGCCCGAGGACCTGGAGCGTGCCCTCGACGAGCTCACCGAGCGTGCCCGCACCAAGCCGCTGCACCGCGAGGTCGGTGCACCGGGCGTGTACGCGGACGTGATGCACGAGGCGTTGTGCGGCTCCAAGACCGTCCAGCAGTGCCATCGCGTCGGCACCCACCCCGACGCGATCGGCCACCGCCACCCGTACACCCGCCAGGCCTACCGGCTCACCGGACGCGCGGCCGACCACGACGAGGCCAACGCCCTGCTGCAGGCGTGGAACCCGGACCTGGACGGTGAGCGCTACCTGCTGTGCATGGCGCTGGGCGGCGCCGCCAACCGCGTCGACCGCACCAGCACCGCATACGTGCACCGCGACGCACACTTCCTGACCGGCTTTCAGATCGCCACTCGTGACGAGGAAGAGGCCGCTCGGGGCCCGGCCCGGTACGACGAGTGGGCCGACCGGTGCGGCGCGGCCCTCGCCCCGCTGGCGACCGGCTCGTACCTCAACTTCCCCGACTCGCGCATACCGGAGAACTGGGAGAGCGAGACGTACGCGGAGAACGCCCCCCGCCTGCGTGACATCAAGCGCGCCTACGACCCCGACGGCTTCTTCCGGCACGCGCAGAGCATCACGCCCTGAGAGCCGGGTTCGGGCCCGGGGGCCGTGCGGTGCCCCCGGGCTCGAGTCCCGCTCCACGCCCGTACCACCGCCACCGAGAACCATGACCGTATGGAAATCCGCAGCCTTGACGGCGACGATCCGACCACGGTCCCCCTTCTCCTCCCGGGCTTCCAGGAGACGATGAGCCTCGAACTGCCCGGCGACCCCCCGGTTTCGGCGGCGCTGCTGGCCCGGCTGCTGCAGCGGCGGCACGGCGCCGACCGGATCATCCTGGCCGCCTTCGACGGCGACCGGCCCGTCGGCTGCACCAAGCTCGGCCTCGACCTCGGCGACCCGACGGGGCCGGGGCACGGGTCGCTGTGGGTCTTCCCCTCCTTCCGCCGCCGTGGCGCCGGCACCGCCTTGGTGGACGCCGCCCGCGCCGAACTGCGCGTCCGCGGCCGAAGCCACCTCGTCATCGACGCCCCCGACACACCCGCCGCCGCGGCCTTCGTCTCCGTCTGCGGCGCGGAACTCCGGGGCACCAACCTGCGCAACCGTCTCTTCCTGCGCGGCCCGGCCGGCGCGGGGCTCGACGACCTCGCCGCCCGCGCGGTCGCCGGCCACCGCCTGGTGCAGTGGACCGACCGCTGTCCGGACGAGCTCGTCGACTCCTACGCCCGCGCCTGGGGCACCCTGGACGCCCCCGTCAACGGACAGGCGCGGGTCCGTACCCCCACCGCCGAGGACGTCCGCGCGCGCGAGGCCGAGGGCGAGCGGGCCGGACACCGGCAGTATGCGAGCGCCGCTGTCGACGCCGAGACCGGCGAGGTCGCCGGGTACGCCACCCTCTTCGTCCGGGACAGCCCGATGGCCGATGCGGGGGAGACCCTCGTGCTCGGCAATCGGCGGCGCCGGGGCCTGGGCACCTGGCTCAAGGCGAACCTGCTGGTCCGGGCCGCCGGTGAGAACGAGAACCTGGCCCTGGTGCAGGCATGGAACGACGTCCGCAACGACGCCGTCGTCGCGCTCAACCGCCGGCTCGGCTTCCAGGCGGACAGCGCCTGGTCGACGTATGCCGTCAAGGCATGACCGTCCGAGCAGGCTTCGAGTCCAGGTCCACCGGCCACTGCCACGATCGGCCCGACAGCTCAGCGCGAGAGGGGTTCTTGGTGACTGACAACGGCAGACGTGTACTGATCATCGGTGGCAGCCTGGTCGGCCTGTCCACGGCGGTGTTCCTCGCCCATCACCACGTGCCCTGCACCGTGGTCGAGCGGCACCCCAGTACCTCCATCCACCCCCGCGCGGTCGGGTACTACCCGCGCACCGCCGAGCTCCTGCGCACCGTCGGAGTGGAGGAGGCCGCGAAGGCGGCCGCGGCCGGGTTCGAGAAACACAGGACCCGGGCCGGCGTGGTGTCGCTCGCCGGCGAGGTCCTCTTCAGCAAGGAGGAGCTGGCGGGCGGCGACGAGCTCGCGGACCTCACCCCGTCCGAGCTGCTCCTGCTGCCCCAGGACCGGCTGGAGCCCCTCCTGCGCGCACGCGCCGAGGAGCTCGGCGCCGACCTGCGGTTCAGTACCGAGTTGGTCTCCTTCACCCAGGACGACGACGGCGTCACCGCGGTCGTCAAGGACGAGCACGGCGTCGAGAGCACCCTGCGCGCCGACTACCTGGTGGCCGCCGACGGGCCGCGGAGCACCGTACGGGAGTCCCTCGGCCTCGCGCGTGCCGGCCGCGGGGTCCTTTCCCAGCACGTCAGCATCGCGTTCGGCGCCGACTTCGGCGCGGCCCTCGGGGACCGCCGCTACAGCGTCGTACACGTCAAGAACGACACGGTCACCGGCATCCTCGTGCACGATGACACCCTCACCGAGGGCACCCTGATCGTCGGCTACGACCCCGAGAAGGGGGAGAGCCTCGACGACTTCACCGACGCCCGGTGCAGCGCACTCGTCTCCGCCGCGATCGGGTCGGACGCGGTCGAGGTCACCATCCGCTCCCGCTTTCCCTGGGACATGGCCGAGCTGGTCACCGAGAAATTCGTCCAGGGCCGGGTGCTGATCGCAGGCGACGCCGCCCATCAGATCCCGCCCACCGGCGGTTACGGCGCCAACACCGGCATCGCCGACGCGTGCAACCTGGCCTGGAAGCTGGCCCTCGTCCTCAAGGGCGTCGCGGGCACCGCCCTGCTCGACACCTACGAGGAGGAGCGCCGGCCGGTCGGGGTCCACACGGCCCGTCAGGGCTCGCTCCAGCTCGCCGTGCGCTCGGGCACCGCGACGCGGGAACAGAAGGCCGCCACCGATGACGCGATGAAGGTGACGATGGGTCAGGCATACGGTTCCGGCGCCTTCGTCCATGACGCCGGCGCGGAGCCGTTGCCCCTGACCAACGACCCACGCGCGCTGCGTGGCGAGCCCGGCACTCGTGCCCCGTACGTGATGCTGGAGCGGGACGGCGCGCCGGTGGCCACGCTGGACCTGTTCGGTGCGGGCTTCGTCCTGCTGGCTGCGCGGGACAAAGACTCCTGGGGGAAGGCGGCCGCGGCGGCCGGCTCCGCGCTCGGTGTGGACATCGCCTTCCACCGCATCGCGCCGACCGTCGAGGACGGAGGGCTGGTCGACCGGCAGGGCCGCTGGGGCGAGGCCTACGGCGTGCGCGCCGAGGGGGCCGTCCTGGTCCGTCCGGACGGCATCGTCGCCTGGCGTGCCCCGGCCTCCGTCCCCGCCGCCGAACAAGGCGCGGCGCTCGAATCGGTACTGCGCCGGATACTGGGACGCTGAGCGGTCATCCCGACGGGGACTGCCCCTCTCCTCACCAACTCATCGACAACAAGCATGTCTTGCATCGACCTCTCTCCGGAAGGACTGCAATGCCGGACACCCAGGACTTTGATTTCGATGTCCTCATCGTCGGCGGAGGTCCGGTGGGCATGCTGCTCGCCTCCGAACTCCGCCTCGGCCGCGTCACCACGGCCGTACTGGAACGCCTCCCCGAACGCACCCCGCACTCCAAGGCGTTCGGCCTGCACGCGCGTTCGCTGGAGTCGCTGGACCGCCGCGGCCTCGTCGAGGGCTTCCGTGACGGCGCCCGTTCGTGGAACAACGGCCACTTCGCCGGCCTCGACGTCTGGGTCGACTTCGCGCTGCTCGACAGCGCCCACAACTATGCGCTGCTCTCCGAGCAGACCCGCACCGAGCGGCTGCTGGAGGAGCGCGCTTTGGAGCTCGGTGCCGACATCCGCCGCGGCCACGAGGTGACCGCCGTCCGCCGGCACGAGAACGGTGCGGAGGTCGACGTCACCGGGCCCGACGGCACGTACACACTGCGCGCCCAGTACGTCGTCGGCAGCGACGGCGGCCGCAGCCTGGTGCGCAGGTCCTCGGGCATCGGATTCCCGGGCACTGGCGGCCGCGTCACCGCGCGCTTGGCCGACGTCGTCCTCGCCGACCGGGAGAAGGCGCCGATGGGCATGGAGCGCACGGAGCGCGGCCTGCTCTTCTGCGTACCGCTGGACGAGAAGTACCACCGCGTCGCCACCTTCGACTTCGAGCAGGGCAAGGAGGCGGGCTCCGAGCTGACGCTGGAGGAGTTCACCGAGAGCCTGCGCGAGATCTGGGGCGATGACCTCGGGGCGAGCGAGCCGCGCTGGCTGTCCTGGTTCACCGACTCCGCCTGCCAGGCCGAGCGCTACCGCGAGGGCCGCGTCTTCCTGGCCGGCGACGCCGCGCACACCCACTTCCCCGTGGGCGGGCAGGGCGTCAACCTCGGACTGCAGGACGCCTTCAACCTCGGCTGGAAGCTCGCCGCCGCGGTCAACGGCTGGGCTCCCGAGGGGCTGCTCGACACGTACGACGGAGAGCGACAGGAGCCGGCTCGCCAGGTCCTGTCCAACACCCGGGCCCAGATCGCGCTGATGAACCCCGACCCGTACGTCACCCCACTGCGCGAGCTCTTCCAGGACCTGATGGTCAAGGACCCGGTCAACCGCCATGTCGCCGAGATGCTCAGCGGCGTCCGGGTCCGCTACGACCTCGCGGGGGCTCCGCACCGCCTGCTCGGCGACTTCGCGCGTGATCTGAGGCTGGAGACCGAGGAGGGCGGCGAGACCCTTCCGAAGTTCCTGCACGAAGGCCGGTTCGTGCTGCTCGACCTGGCCGGCGGCCCGGCGGTCGCCGAGGTCTTCGAGGAGTGGGCCGCAGGGCAGGAAGGGGCCGACCGGGTCAGGCGCGTCGTGGCCACGTGCGAAGAGGAGCCGGACCTGGCAGGTGTCCTCGTCCGGCCCGACGGCTATGTCGCCTGGGCCGCTGACAGGACCACCCCCGCCGACGAGATCGCCGAGGGCCTGCGCGCTGCCCTGGCCGCCTGGGCCGGTACCACCGGGCCCACCCGGCACGTCGCCGAGTAACCGGGCCACTCCTGGGCGAGCCGCGCCCGCCTGATCGTGGCGCGTGGTCGAAGGACCGCCTCCCGCACGGCGAACTGCCGTGGGAGAGGCGGTCCTTCGCCTTGTAACGCTGCAGGCCGCTTCGAGCGGTACTCCACGCGAACCGGCCATCGTCGGAGGAAGACCTGTGTCCCTGAGCTCGCCAGGAGGCTTGCGTGACAACGACCGATGTCCGTACGACGGCCGCTGCGGTTGATCCCGGTCCGCTGATCAAGCTGACCATCGCGGACTGTGCGGCCAAGGTGCTGCACAGCGCCGTGACGCTCGGTGTCTTCGGTGTCCTCGCCGAGGGGCCGGCCGACGCGGACCACGTCGCCGCCGCGACCGGCCTGCACCCGCGCATGGCCGCCGACTTCCTGGACGCGCTGGCGGGCCTCGGCCTGCTGGAGCGCACCGAGGACCGCTACGGCAACGCCCCGCTGGCCCAGGCGTACCTGGTGCCCGGCGCCTCCACCTACCTGGGCGGGTTCGTGGAGCTGACCAACGAGACCCTCTACAGCACGTGGGGCCGGCTCACCGAGGCGCTGACCACCGGTGCCCCGCAGTACCTCGACCCCGACAAGGGCGGCTTCGTCGGGGACAAGCACAAGGACCCGGAGAAGATGAAGCGCTTCTTCGCCGGCCTCGACGCGTACAGCGACCGGATGGGCATCGAGCTGGCCGGCCGGATCGACTGGAGCCGGCACTCCTCCGTCCTCGACCTCGGCGGCGCGCGCGGCAACCTCGCCTCCGTACTGGTCACGGAACACCCGCATCTGCAGGGCGGCGTGTTCGACCTCGAGCGCACCCGTCCGCTGTTCACCGAGCACACCGGCCGGCTGGGCCTCGGCGGCCGGATCCAGTTCACCGGCGGCGACTTCTTCACGGACGACATCCCGAAGGCCGACGTCATCGTGCTCGGCCACATCCTGCACGGCTTCGACACCGACCGGCGCCGGGAGCTGCTCCGCCGCGTCCACGACTCCGTCAACCCCGGCGGGCAGGTCCTCGTCTACGACCGGATGATCGACGACGAGCGCCGCGACGCCGAGCGCCTGCTGTCCAGCCTCCACATGCGTCTGGTCAGCCCCGACGGTTCCGAGTACCGCGTCGCGGACCTCCGTACCTGGCTGAGTGCGGCCGGCTTCACCGACGGCGCCGCGCAGCCGCTGCTCGGCACCCACACGCTGGTGACCGCGGACCGATGACCGCCCGGGCGTGAGCCGCCCACCCCGACCACCCAAGGAATCACCATGAGCCAGCAGCAGGTGCCCGTACTCATCGTCGGCGGCGGCCTCGCGGGCCTGTCCGCTGCCGTGTTCCTCGCCCACCACGGAGTGCGGGCGACATTGGTGGAGCGCCACCCCGGTACCTCCACGCATCCCAAGGCCCGGGCCATCAACCCGCGCACGATGGAGCTCTACCGTGCCGTGGGCATGGCGGAGCGGGTCAAGGCCGGACGTTCGCCGATCTCCGGCAACACCGATCTGGTGCACGTCGAGACCCTCGCCGGCAAGGAGCGGGTCCGGATGCCCAACGCCTCCATCGAGGACATCAGCCGGATCAGCCCCGCCCAGTGGACCCTGATCGACCAGAACCAACTGGAGCCCATCCTGCGCGAGCGGGCCGAGGAGGTCGGCGTCGACCTGCGCTTCCACACCCGGCTCGACGCGGCCACCCAGGACGCGGACGGTGTGACCGCCACCCTCACCGACCTCGGCACCGGCGTGCGCTCCGAGCTGCGCGCCGGGTACGTGGTCGCGGCGGACGGCAGCCGCAGCCCGGTCCGCGAACTCCTCGGCATCGGCGCCCACGGCCGCGGCACCCTCACCAACCTGGTGAGTTTCTTCTTCGACGCCGATCTGGAGGAGGCACTGCGCGGCCGCCGGATCATCGCCGCGTACGTCAACAATTCCGAGGTGCGCGGCACGATCATCCCGATCGACAACGACCGCAAGTGGGTCATCAACGTCTCCTTCTTCCCCGACAAGGGACAGAGCGCCGACGACTTCACCCCGGAGCGCTGTGCCGAACTGGTGCGGGCGGCGGTCGGCGTCCCCGGCCTGCCGCTGACGATCGAGTCCGTCGACATGCCCGCCTGGGACATCTCGGCGCGGGTCGCCGACACCTTCACCGCGGGGCGTTTCCTCATCGCCGGGGACGCCGCGCACGTCATGCCGCCCACCGGCGCCTTCGGTGCCAGCACCGGCATCCAGGACGCCTACAACCTGGCCTGGAAACTGGGCCTGGTGCTGGCCGGCAAGGCCGGCGCCGCCCTGCTCGACTCCTACGACGCTGAGCGCCGTCCGGTGGCCGAGGAGACGGTGCGTCAGGCGATGCTGCGGTTCGCCGTCCGCGAGGGCAAGCAGTTCCAGGACGTCGCCGCCGACCTGGTCGACGAGACCACCATGACCTTCGGGTACGCCTATCCGGCGGGCGCCTTCGCCGCCGAGGACCCGGCGCTGTGGACGGTCACCGAGGACCCGGACAAGCCCAGTGGCCGGCCCGGCACCCGTGCCCCGCACGTGGTCGTCGAGGGGGAGCACGGCCCGTTCTCCACCGTCGACCTCTTTCCCGTCGGCTTCACCCTGCTGACCGCCGGACCCGCCGCCCCGTGGGCCGCCGCCGCTGCGGCCGCACGCGACCTCGGCGTGGTGCTGAGGGTCCACGGCATCGGAGAGGGCGGCGACTACGCCGACACCAAGGGCGTCTTCACCCGGCAGTACGGCATCTCCGACGGCGGCGCGGTCCTGGTCCGCCCCGACGGCTTCGTCGCCTGGCGCTCGCCGAACGGCCCCGAAGGCGACATCGGGCAGACCATGACCGGCCTGCTGCGGCAGATCCTCGCCCTGGACTGAGCCCTGGACTGAGCCCTGGACCGACCGGCACCGCAGCCCGGCGGAACGACTCGGCGCGCTTCCCGTCATCGGGAGGCGCGCCGAGTCGTTGCGGACGGGGAAGAGCGGGCGGCCCGGGCGGCCGGCCGGGGTCAGACGGTACGTGACAGCACGGGGTCAGACCGTACGTGCCAGCAGGCGGTGGACGACCGCCGACAGCTCGGCCGGCGCGTCCGCGGGCCGGTGGGTCGCGCGCCAGGCCAGGAATCCGTCCGGGCGGACCAGCGCGGCGCCGGATGCGGTGATCCCGTACTTCTTGAGGAATTTCTCGACCGCGTCGGGCGGCTCCTGGCCGCCCACCTCGTGGAAGGCGATGCCGATGCCGGTGAGCCGGGAGACGTCGGCTGCCGCGCGCTCCCACTGGCCGCTGTCCGGTCCGGCCAGCAGCCACCAGCCGCCCGTCAGCAGGTCGTGCAGCGGGGTGTCCGTGCCGTCGACGCGCACATCGATGTGCGGGGCCCGGGTGCCCGGCCGGCCGGAGGGCTGGGTGGGGTCCTCCACCGGGGCGCCGTCGTCCGCGCCCGGCTCGGCCGCCACCGCGCCCGAGCGGTAGACATGGCCGAAGAGCACGGTGGTCTCCGGACGGTGCCGGGCCGCGACCTCCTCGTCCAGGCCACTGCGCTGCAGATACCGGATCACGCCCTGCTCGACGGTGAACTCGGCGACCGGGGCACGCTCCTGCTCGTACGTGTCCAGCAGCTCGGCCCCGGCCTGCCCGCGCAGCACCAGCGCCAGCTTCCACGCCAGGTTGTGCGCGTCCTGTACGCCCATGTTGCCGCCGAAGCCACCGGTGGGCGGCATGACATGGGCCGCGTCACCGGCCAGCAGCACCCGGCCGGAGCGGAACCGGTCCGCGACCCGCGCGGCGATCTCCCAGCTGGTGCTCGTCTCCACCGCGACGTCCAGGTCCGGCACGCCGACCGCGGCCCGCACCATCTCGACGCAGTCCTCCTCGGAGTACTCGGCGTGGGTCTCCTGCGGCGGCAGGCTCGGCGCCAGCACCCAGCGGTCGGCGTTGTCGAGCCGGCCGAGCACGCCCTTGACCTTGTCGTTGCTGACGAAGCAGAGGAAGAACTCGCGGTCGGCGACGTACTCGTCGAGCGCGGCGTGGAAGATGACGTTCATCTGGCGGCCGAAGACGCCCTGCCCGTGCATGCCGATGCCCAGCCCGTCGCGGACCGGGCTGCGGGACCCGTCAGCGGCGATCAGGTACTGGGCACGGACGGTGGTCTCCGTGTCGTGCCGCACATCCCGCAGGACCGCGGTCACCCCGTCGGCGTCCTGCTCGTAGCCGACCAGCTCGGTGCCGAAACGGATGTCCGCCCCCAGCTCCTCGGCCTTCGCGCGCAGCACCGGCTCGAAGCGGTCCTGGCCGATCAGCGTCCAGCCGGTGCTGCTGACCTCGTCCGGGTCGTGCCGGAACGGCCCGTCGAACCGGCCGAGTTCGGCGCCCGCGAGCGACTCCACCTGCATGATGTCGCCGTACTGCGCGTGCGGGTTCTCCTGCGCGCGCACCGCCCGCTCCAGGCCCAGCGCGCGCATCAACTCCATCGTGCGGGGGCTGGCCGCCTGCGCCCGCGGGTGCGCCGAGATGTGCGGGTGCCGTTCGACGAGCACCGGCCGGATGCCCTGCTGGGCGAGGAACAGCGCCTGGGCCAGGCCCACCATGCTGCCGCCCACAATCAACACGTCGGTTCGCTCCGCCACCGGATGTGCTCCCTCGTCTCGTTGCCGTTCCGTCTCGATACGGCGATGGACACTCCCGGCCAGCCAACACGGACCGGCTAGAGGGCCGCTCGGGCTCCGAACGGGCGCCCGTTGCGCGGCGGGGCCGCGGGGCCGGCCTGTCCAGACCGCTTCGAGCGGCACGCGAGGGACGGCTGGAATCTTCGGAGCGCATCGGACGAGCAATGCTGGACGGGAGGCCCCGGGCCGTGGTGGAAACCCTGAGTGTGCTGGTGCTGTTGGGCACCGGGATGGTGGCGGGCGTGCTGTTCGCCGTGGCGATCAGCGTGATGCCGGCGCTGATCGCGATGACCCCCGACCGCTATGTCGACACCCACAAGCTGCTCGGCAAGCGGTACGACCGGATCATGCCGTTCATCGTGAGCGGCTCCGTCGTCGTCGACGCCGCCTTCGCCGTGCGCGCCGGGGAAACCGGGCCGCGGGTCCTGTTCATCGCCGGCGCGCTGGCCATGGTGGGCGTCGCGGTGGTCTCGCAGACCCGCAACGTACCCATCAACACCCGGGTCAAGAAGACCCGGCCGGAGGACATCGGTCCCGGGTGGGACGACCCCCGCGCCCAGTGGCGCGACTGGCACCTGCTGCGTACCTGCTTCGCCGTCGCGGGCTGCGCCCTCACCGCCGCCGCCGTGGTCCTGTCATGACCGCCGGGGACGAGCGGACCGCCGTGACACGCCCGCGCATCGCCCGGGCCCTGCCCGGCGACGAGGACCGGGCCGCCGCCAACGCGCGCATGACCGCGCTCCTCACCCGGCCCGACCCCGGCCCGGTCGCGGCGCACCTCGCGCTGCTGCACTTCACCGGACGGCGCAGCGGCCGCGGCTACACCGTCCCCGCGGGCGTCCACCGCATCGGCGACGCCCTGTACATAGCCTCCGGCAGCGCTTGGCGCCACAACTTCAGCGGCGGCGCCGACGGTGAACTCACCTGGCGCGGCAAACGCACCGCCGCCCGCTTCGAGCTGGTCACCGACCCGGAGCCGACCGCCAGGGGATACCTGGAGCTGTACGAGCGTTACGGCGCGGAGGCCGCCCGGCGTCGCCTCGGCATCACCGTCGACGACAGCCGGTCCGCGCCCACCCTGGAAGACTTCCGCGCCGCCGTCACCGGCATCCCGCTCGCCCTCGTCACCGTCACGCTCGCCGATGACACCGGGGACACCGGCGGCACCGGCGAACTCGCCAAGAATGAGAGGACCGCCCGATGAGTGCAATCGCCGGCTGGGTCGACTTCGACCGGGACCTGGCCCCGCAGACCGGCGTCGTCGAGGCCATGGCGGACACCCTCGCCCACCGCGGCCCCGACGGCCGGGGCAGCTGGCTCGAAGGCCATGCCGCGCTCGCCCACAGGCGCCTGGCCCTCCTCGACGTGACGGAGACCGGCCGACAGCCCGTCGCCCACACCACCGAAGGCGGCACCACCGTCGCGGTCCTCACCCTCGACGGAGCCCTCACCAACCACTCCGCGCTGCGCACCGAACTGGCCGCGAAAGGCCACCGGTTCACCGGCGGCGGGGACGGCGAGACCGCCCTGCACGCCTACCTGGAGTGGGGCGCCGACTTCCTCACCCACCTCGAAGGCCTCTTCGCCCTCGCCCTGTGGGACGTCCGCAGCCAGGAACTCCTGCTGGCCCGCGACCGCCTGGGCGTCAAGCCGCTCAGTTACTACCCGACCCCCACCGGCGTGATCTTCGGCTCGGAGCCCAAGGCGATCCTCGCCCACCCCGATGTGGCCCCGGTCGTGGACGCCGATGGCCTGCGCGAGCTGTTCGCGCACAGCCGCAAGCCCGGCACGGCCGTCTACCGCGGCATGCGCGAGGTCGTCCCCGGCCATGTGCTGGTCGTACGCCGCGCCGGAAGCCGGGAGAAGCGCTACTGGTCGCTGCCCGCCCGGCCGCACACCGACAGCCTCGACGACACCGTCGCCACCGTCCGCCGGCTGCTCGGCGACGCCGTCACCTCCCACCTGGGCGCCGACGTGCCCGTGGGCGCCATGCTCTCCGGAGGCATCGACTCCAGCGCCCTGACGGCCCTCGCCCAACAGTCACTGGGCGGCCGAGGCGGCCCGCTGCGCAGCTTCTCGGTGAACTTCGCGGGGTACACCGAGAACTTCGAGCCGCACCCCACGATGCGGGCCACCCCCGACGCGCCCTTCGCGACGCTCGCGGCCGCGCACATCGGCTCGCAACACACCGAGATCCTCCTCGACATGGCCGCCCTCACCGACCCCGAGGTGCACGCCGCCGCCCTGCGCGTCCAGGACGCTCCGTCCCCGCTCGGCGACATGGACGTCTCCCTCATGCAGTTCTTCGCCCGGCTGCGCGAAGCGGGCTTCACCGCCGTGCTCTCCGGCGAGACCGCCGACGAGGTCTTCAACGGCTACTTCTGGGCGTACGACCCGCAGCACAGCAACTCCCAGACCTTCCCGTGGGTTTCCTTCGAACGCGGCCACGACGCCGCGGCGGGCGGCCTGGGCACCTCCATGGTCGACCGGCAGCTGCGCAAGGAACTCGACTTCATGGGCTACGCCGACCAGCACTACCGCGACGCGCTCGCCGAGGTGCCGCAGGTCGGCACCGAGTCCCCCGCCGAGCGCCGGGCCCGTGAGGTCACCTACCTGGCCCTCACCCGATGGGCACCCACCCACCTCGACCGTGCCGACCGCATGAGCATGGCCCACGGAGTGCAGTTGCGGCCGCCGTTCTGCGACCGCGCACTCGTCGAGTACGTCTACAACGTGCCGGCCGCCATGAAGCGGGTGGACGGCGTCGAGAAGAGCCTGCTGCGCTCCGCTGTCGCCGACCTGCTGCCCGAGGCCGTGCTGCACCGCAAGAAGAGCGCGTACCCGGCCACGCAGGAAGCGGCCTACGGCGACTTCGTGCGCCGCAGGTTCGCCGAGCTGGCCACCGACCGGAACGCCGCGGTGTCGGGGCTGCTCGACGCCTCGGCCACCGCCGCGGCACTGAACGCGGGCAACTCGCCCCAGGGCGCGTTCGCCTGGGTCGAGCGGGCCGGCATGGAGATGGTGCTGCAGCTGGAGACCTGGATGACCGAGTACCGGATCGACCTGCGCCTGTGAGCGCACAGGCCGACGGTCCAGACGGTCCAGACCTCTTCAAGAAAGCTTCGAGAGCCCTCCACGAGGGTGGGACAACGACCGAAGAAGCCAGGAGGGCACCGTGCACCGCACACTGATCGTGGCGCGTATGAACCTCGCTGACGCCGAAGGCGTCGCCGGGGTCTTCGCGGACTCGGACAGCACCGGCCTGCCAGAGATGGTGGGCGTCTCCAGGCGGACCCTGTTCGCCTTCCACAACCTGTACTTCCACCTCGTCGAGGCGGAGCAGGACATCGGCCCGAACCTCTACAAGGCGCGCAGCCACCCGCTGTACAACGACATCAACACCCGCCTGCAGGAGTTCATCTCGCCGTACGACCCGGACTGGCGCGAACCGCGCGACGCGATGGCCGTACCGTTCTACTCCTGGTCGCCGCAGGACGGACCGGCCATCACCCCGCCGTCCGCGCCGAGCCTGGGCGGCGGTGCCCGATGACCGCCGCGGCGAGCCCCACCAAGGTCAACTCGGCGGATGTCGCCGCCAACCGCAAGCGCGGCGGCGACATCCGGATCACCCTCAGCCCGCGCACCGTCGGCTGCACCTCCGGCTTCGGCGGGACGCTGTGCCTGAGCCCGGAGGAGTACGTCACCGAGCATCTGCACCCGTACTCCGAGGAGTTCCTGCACGTCGTCTCCGGCGACCTGGAGATCACCCTCGACGGTGAGCCGGTACGCCTCGGCCCGGGCGACTCCCTGCTCGTCCCGATCGGCGTCCGCCACCGGCTGGTCAACTCCGGCCAGGAGCCGGCGCGGGTGGTCTTCCATCTGTCACCGCTGGCACCGCGCCCGGAGCTCGGCCACGTCGACACCGAGGCCCCGCTCGTCGAGGGCGGCGCCAACCCGGACGTCGGAGCGGCCCGATGAGCCGTCGCGCCGTCATCACCGGGGTCGGCGCCGTCGCCCCCGGCGGCATCGGCCGCGACGCCTACTGGGACCTGCTTTCGGCCGGCCGTACGGCCACCCGGGGGATCAGCCTCTTCGACGCGTCGAACTTCCGCTCGCGGGTCGCCGCGGAGTGTGACTTCGACCCGGTGGCCGCCGGCCTGAGTCCGCAGGAAGTCCGCCGGATGGACCGGGCCGCCCAGTTCGCGGTCGTCGCCGCCCGGGAAGCCATCGCGGACAGCGGCATCGACATCGCGGCCGGCGACCCGGGCCGTATCGGCGTCAGCATCGGCAGCGCCGTCGGCTGCACCACCGGCCTGGAGGACGAGTACAAGGTCCTGTCGGAGGGCGGTAAGCACTGGCTCGTCGATCACACCTACGGTGTGCCGCACCTGTACGGCTACATGGTCCCCAGCACGCTGGCGGCCGAAGTCGCCTGGCAGGCAGGGGCGGAGGGCCCGGTCGCGCTGATCTCCACCGGCTGCACCTCCGGTCTCGACGCGGTCGCCCACGGGGTCCAGCTCATCGAAGAGGGCACCGCCGACATCGTCATCGCGGGTGCCACCGACGCCCCGCTGTCGCCCATCACCTCCGCCTGTTTCGACGCCATCAAGGCCACGACGCCCCACACCGACGGCGACCCCGCCGCCTCCCGGCCCTTCGACGCCCGGCGCGACGGCTTCGTGCTCGGTGAGGGCTCGGCGGTCATGGTGATCGAGGACGCCGAAGCGGCCCGGCGCCGCGGCGCCACCGCCTACGCCGAGGTGGCCGGCTTCGCGAGCCGTTCCAACGCCTACCACATGACCGGGCTCAAGCCCGACGGCCGGGAGATGGCCGAGGCCATCGGCATCGCCCTGGACCGGGCCCGGCTCGACCCGCAGGACATCGACTACATCAACGCGCACGGCTCGGGCACCAAGCAGAACGACCGGCACGAGACGGCCGCGTTCAAGCGAAGCCTGGGGCAGCGCGCCTACGACGTGCCGGTCAGCTCCATCAAGTCGATGATCGGCCACTCGCTGGGTGCGATCGGCTCGCTGGAGGTGGTGGCCTGCGCGCTGGCCCTGCGCCATCAGGTGGTGCCTCCGACGGCGAATCTGGCGGTCCCCGACCCGGAGTGCGACCTGGACTACGTGCCGGTCACCGCGCGCGAGCACCGCATGGACCACGTGCTCAGTGTCGGCAGCGGGTTCGGCGGCTTCCAGAGCGCCATGGTCCTCGGCCGCCCCGGCGCCGTGAGCGCAAGGGAGGCGGCATGAGTGCCCTGGGCATACCCGACGGGCGACGGCGTCCCGCGGTCGTCACCGGCCTCGGCGTGGTCGCCCCCACCGGCATCGGGGTCCGCGACCACTGGAACTCCGTGCTGGCCGGCAAGAGCGCGCTGGGCCGCATCACACGCTTCGACCCGTCCACGTACCCGGTCCGGGTGGCCGGCGAGGTGCCCGACTTCGAGGCCCGGGAGCAGATTCCCAGGTCCCTGGTCAGCCGCACCGACCGGTACACCCACTTCGCCCTGGCCGCGGCCCAGGCGGCGCTCGCCGACGCGGGCGCCGACCCGGCACGGCTGCCCGAGTACGAGATGGCCGTGGTCACCGCGAGCTCCTCCGGCGGCACCGAGTTCGGCCAGCACGAGATGGAGCAGCTGTACCAACAGGGCCCGGCGTGGGTGGGCGCCTACCAGTCGATCGCCTGGTTCTACGCGGCGACCACGGGCCAGGTCTCCATCCGCCACGGTATGCGCGGTCCCTGCGGGGTCATCTGCGCCGAGCAGGCCGGCGGCCTGGACGCGCTGGGCCAGTCCCGGCGGCTGCTGGACAGCGGCTCCCGGCTGGTGCTGGCCGGCGGCACGGACGCCTCGCTGTGCCCGTACGGCCTCACCGCCCAGCTGTCCACCGGCGCGCTGTCCACCGAGGAGGACCCGACCCGCGCCTACCTCCCCTTCGACGAGGCCGCCGGTGGCTATGCGCCGGGCGAGGGCGGGGCCATGCTCGCCGTGGAGACGGAGGCGGGCGCCCGCGAGCGGGGCGCCCGGCACTACGGCCGCATCCTCGGCTACGCGGCCGGGTTCGACCCGCCCGCCGGCTCCGCGCGTCCGCCCGTGCTCACCTCGGTGATCCGCCGGGCCCTCGCGGACGCCGGGCTCGGTGCGGGCGCCGTGGACGTCGTCTTCGCCGACGCCGCCGGTGTCCCGCACCACGACGCGGCCGAGGCCGCCGCGATCAACGCGGTGTTCGGCGCCGGCCGGGTACCGGTGACCGCGCCCAAGACCCTCACCGGCCGGCTCTACGCGGGCGGCGCCGCCCTGGACGTGGCGACCGCCCTGCTCAGCCTGAGCTCCGGCGTGGTCCCGCACACCGCGGGCGTCTACCACCCCGCCGGGTCTCTGGGCATCGACCTGGTCGTCGACCGCCCACGGCACACCGCGCCCCGGACCGCCGTGGTCCTGGCCCGCGGACACGGCGGCTTCGCCGCCGCGCTGGTCGTGGGCGCCGGGGACCGCACCGACCACCTCACCTGACCCCGCCGAGTGAAAGGCAGCACGTCATGCGCGAACGCACCGCCGCACCGCTCCCGGAGGGACGAGTCTGATGGCAGGCCACACCTCCAACTCCGTCGTCATCGACGCCCCGCTGGACCTCGTCTGGGAGCGCACGAACGATGTGGCGTCCTGGACCGAGCTGTTCAGCGAGTACTCCGTCGCCGAAGTCCTGGAGCAGGACGGCCCGACCGTCACCTTCCGCCTCGCCCTGCACCCGGACGAGAACGGCAAGGTGTGGAGCTGGGTCTCCCGGCGCACCACCGACGTGGCGACCCGTACCGTCCGCGCCCACCGCGTGGAGACCGGACCGTTCGAGTACATGAACATCCGCTGGGAGTACACCCAGCAGGCCGACGGCGTCCGGATGCGGTGGACCCAGGACTTCCACATGAAGGACGGGGCTCCGCTCGACGACGAGGGCATGACGGACCGCATCAACCGCAACACCGCGGTCCAGCTGAACCTGATCAAGGAAAAGCTCGAGGCCGCCGCGCGCGCCGCCCTCGCCGACCGACTCCGCTGACGCACCCCAGGAAGGAAACACCATGGAACTCGCCCTGCACGGAAAGAAGTTGCTCGTCACCGGAGGCACCCGCGGCATCGGCCGCGCCATCGTGCTGGCCGCGGCACGCGCGGGCGCCGACGTGCTCACCTGCTACCGCCAGGAGAGCGAATACGTGGAGAGCCTGCGCCGTGAGCTCAAGGAGACCGGCGGACAGCACCACGTCATCCGCGCCGACGTCGGCGAGATCGCCCAGGTGGACCGGCTCGTCGAGGAGGCCGGGAAGCGATTCGGGCGGCTCGACGGCGTCGTCAACAACGCCGGCACGATCACCCACATCCCCTTCGCCGACCTGCCGGCCGAGGAGTGGTCGCGGGTCATCGACACCAACCTCACCGCTTCGTACCGGGTCATCCAGCAGGCCCTGCCCCTGCTCGGCCCGGGTGGCTCGATCGTCAACATCGGCTCCCGCGGCGCCGCCGCCGGCATCCCGCTGCGCGCCCACTACACCGCCGCGAAGTCCGCGATGATCGGCCTGACCCGCTCGCTGTCCAAGGAGCTCGGCGGCAAGGGCATCCGCGTCAATGTCGTCGCGCCCGGCGTCATCGAGACGGAGGCGTTCGCCGACATGCCGGCGGAGCGCGCCGAGGGACTGCGTGCCACCTACTCCCAGAAGACGGCGCTCGCCCGCCTGGGCACCGTCGAGGAGCTGGCCGCACCGGTCCTCTTCCTGCTCAGCGACCTCTCCGCGTACATCACCGGCGAGACGCTCAACGTCGACGGGGGAATCTGAGGTGTCTGGGCCCGTATTCCGAGTCATGCTGCGCATGCAGATCAAGCCCGGTATGGGCGCCGAATTCGAGCGGGTGTGGAAAGAAGTCGGGGAATCCGTCACCAGTCACCCGGCCAACATCGGGCAATGGCTTTCCCGCAGTGTCGAACAGGGCGAGGAGGAGGTCTATTACATCGTGAGCGACTGGCTCGACGAGCCCCGGTTCCGCGCCTTCGAGACCAGCGACCGCCACCTTCAGCACCGCACCAAGCTCCACCCGTACCGCAGCGGGGGCTCCATGACGACCATGCACGTCGTCGCGAGCCTCGCGGGCGCGGCCGCGTGAGCGCCCCCGCCGCCCCGGCGGTGCAGGTGGTGCTCCATCACCTCACCGACCGGGGGCCCGCCATCATGGCCGCGTACCACGAGGCCAGCCGTCGCATGGCCGGGACCCCGGGCCTGCTGGGCAATGAGCTGATGCACCAGGTGGGCCGGCCCGACAGCTACGCCGTGGTCAGCCACTGGGACAGCTGGGAGTCCTTCGAAACATGGGAGGCCGGCCCGGAGCACAAGGACCAGACGGCTCCGCTGCGCGAGTTCCGGGACACCGCTCGCGAGCGTCCCTTCGAGATCTACAAGGTGCTCGCGAGCTACTGAGCGCCGCCCACGCGAAACCGCGGCGAATCCGGGATTGGAATTCCGCTTGAAGCGCGGTCGAAGCAGCCTCGACCGGGGTGGGAACTCCCTTACTCCTATGGCTGAATGAGACCCGGGAAAAGCAAGCATCCGCGAACTGAACGCACGAATCCGCCGTCATTCGAGGGAGCCCCACGTGGCCAGTGCCGCGCCGACGAGCACAGTGCTAGAGCTGTTCGACTCCGATTTCATCCGCAACCCGCACCCCACGCTCGCGTCCTTGCGCGAGGAGTCGCCCGCACGCCTGGTGGCCACTCCCAACGGCCTCAAGACGTGGCTGGTGACCCGCTACGAGGACGCCAAGGCGCTGCTGACCGACCCGCGGGTGAGCAAGGACATGCGCGTCGGCTACGGCCTGGTCCCGCACAACTTCGTGGACCCGGAGAAGCAGGCGCACTTTCAGGCGCAGCGGGGAACCCGCAAGCAGTTCGCGACCGAGCTGAGCACCACCATGCTGGACAGCGATCCGCCGGACCACACGCGCCTGCGCAAGCTCGTCGCCAAGGCGTTCACCATGCGCCAGGTCGAGGCGCTGCGGCCGCGGATCACCGAGCTGGTCACCGAGCTGCTGGACGCCCTGGAGGGCCGGGACGAGGCGGACCTGATGGCCGCCCTCAGCTTCCCCGTCCCCTTCACCGTGATCTGCTGGCTGCTGGGCGTGCCCCCGGAGGACCGCGACAGGTTCCGCCGCTGGTCCAACCTGCTCACCTCCGGCCAGGGCACCGAAGAAGCGCTCGACGCCAGCCAGGACATGGTCGCCTACTTGCGCGCCCTCATCGCCGCCAAGCGCGAGAACCCGGCCGACGACATGCTGACCGCGCTCATCGAGGCGACCGACGAGGGCGAGCAGCTCGACGAGGTCGAACTGATCTCGATGGCCTTCCTGCTGCTCGTCGCCGGCCACGAGACCACCGTCAACCTGCTCAACACCGGCACCTTGGCGCTGCTGACCAACCCCGACCAGCGTGCCCTGCTGGACGCCGATCCGGGCCTGTGGGACAGCGCGATCGACGAGTTCCTGCGCGTCGACGCGCCGCTGGCCAACGCCACCTGGCGCTTCACCCTGGAGCCGATCCAGCTGGGCCAAGTACTGATCCCCAAGGGCGAGTTCCTCACGATCTCGCTGAGCGCCGCGGGCCGCGACCCGAAGCGCTACGACGACCCCGACCGCGTCGACATCACGCGGAAGAACTCCGGGCACCTGGCGTTCGGCCACGGCATCCACCACTGCATCGGCGCGCCCCTGGCCCGGCTCGAAGGCCGCATCGTGCTCAGCGAGCTGTTCCGCCGATTCCCCGGACTGAGCCTCGCGACGCCCGAGGGCGAGCTGTCCTGGCGGCCCAGCTTCAACCTGCGCGGACTGGCCTCCCTGCCGGTCCGCCTGCGCTGACCCGCGTGGTCCGCGCCCGCCCCGTTCCGTACGCCTGCCGTATGAGGAGACTCCCGTGAACCGTCCGTCCTGGGCACCGCCCGAGGTCGACATCGAAAAGCCGAGCATCGCCCGGGTCTACGACTACTGGGTCGGCGGCACCCACAACTTCCCGGCCGATGTCGCGGTCGCCAAGTCCATCGCGGACAAGAACCCGCTGCTGCCGCGTACCCTGCGCTCCAACCGCGCGTTCCTGCGCCGTGCCGTCGAGGAGCTGACAAAGCTCGGCATCGACCAGTTCCTCGATATCGGCTCCGGCATCCCGACCGAGGGCAACGTGCACGAGACGGCCCTTGAGAACAACCCCGCCAGTCGCGTGCTGTACGTGGACATCGACCCGGTCGCGGTGGCCCACGGCAAGGCCATCCTGGCGGGCAACGCGCAGGCCGCCTCCCTGCTGGGCGACCTGCGCGAGCCCGCCGGCATCTTCGCCGCGCGGGAGACCGAGGACCTGATCGACTTCTCGCGCCCCGTCGCGCTCATCCTCGCCGCGGTACTGCACTTCATCAGCGACGCGGACGACCCGAAGGCGATGCTGCGCGAATTCACCGACAAGCTCGCGCCGGGCAGCTACGTCGTCATCTCGCACGCCGGCATGGAGAAGAAGCCGGCCGCCGAGGACGTGCCCGCCTCCGCGGCGCAGACCTACCAGGAGAACGTCAGCGAGGTGTACTGGCGGGACATCGACGAGGTCAACGCGCTGTTCGAGGGCCTTGAACTCATTGACCCGGGCGTGGTGCCGGTTCCGTTGTGGCGCATCGGCCCGGAGGGCGACCCCGAGGGCTTCGGCGCCGAGGCGCACGCGCTGGCCGGCGTGGCGAAGAAGGTCTGAGCTGCCGGACGTCCGCAGCGACCGAACCGACAATCCGCTGGAATGGAGTGACTGATGGAGACCGATCTCCGTAACAAGGCAGTGCTGGTGACGGGGGCATCCTCGGGCATCGGACGGGCCACGGCCATCGCCTACGGGGCGGACGGCGCCCGAGTGGCGATCACCTACCACAGCAACCGGGAAGGCGCGGAGGAGACGGCCCGGCTCGCCCGCGAGGCGGGTGCTGCCGAGACCCTGACGGTGCGTTATGACCTGGACGACGAGACCGTCATCCGGGACGCGGTCAGGACCGTCGCCGACGCCTGGGGCGGAATCGACGTCCTGGTCAGCAACGCCGTGGTGTGGTCCGAGGGCATCCCGCGCCCCGGCCGGGCGATGCCCGACTTCGAGGACGCCGACCCGAAGCTGTGGCAGGAAGTGCTGCGCACCACCGTCGACGCGACCTTCCACACGATCGCCGCCGCGTTGCCGGCCATGCGCGGCCGCGAGTGGGGCCGCATCGTCATGATCTCCTCGGGCCTCGCGGACTACGGGATGCGCGGAGGCGCGGCCTACGGTGCGGCCAAGGCCGGTCTGCTGGGCATCGCCCGGAGCCTCACCTGGGAGCTCGCCCCGGAGAACATCCTGGTCAATGTGGTCGCTCCCGGTCAGACCATGACCGAGAACGTCCGCCGGATCGCCCCGGCCGCGGCGCTGGAGGCCAAGGCGAAGACCCTCCCGTCGGGCCGCCTCTCGGTGCCCGAGGACGTGGCCAACACGGTCGTCTTCCTCGGCTCCCGTGCCAACGGCAACATCAACGGCCAGACCATCCGGGTCACCGGCGGCGCGTGACGCCCGCCGGCAGGTCCGCAGAAGCGAAGAGACTCCGATGACCGAAGAAGCACCGAAGTTCACCTTTCCCTTCCACCGGGACCACCCGACCCGCTGTCCGGCCGACTTCGCCGCGCTGCGCGAGGAGCGTGTGGCCCGGCTGACGATGCCCAGCGGTTCGCCCGGCTACATGGTCGGCCGTTACGAGGACGTACGCCGCGTCCTGCTCGACCCGCGGTGCAGCGCCGATCTGCACCGCCCCGGCGTGCCGTTGATGACCAACTGGCCGCCGCTGGAAAGCCTCAACTTCACGGATCCGCCGCAGCACACCCGGCTGCGCCGGCTCGTCGCCAAGGCGTTCACGCCCGAACTGGTGGAGAGCTTCCGTCCCCGCATCCACCGGCTGACGAACGAACTGCTCGACGCCATGGAGCGGGGCGGCGACTCGGCCGACATCGTCGAGGCGTACGCGCATCCGCTGCCGATCAACATGATCTGCGACCTGCTGGGCGTGCCGCGAGGCGACCGGTCCCGGTTCCGCAAGTGGTCCGAGGCGTTCCTCGTACTGGAGAACAATCCGGCCCACGAGATCCGGGCCGCCGCCGAGGAACTGCGCGAGTACCTCGGCTCGCTCGTCGCGGACAAGCGGCGCGCTCCGGGCGACGACGTGCTCAGCGCGCTCGTCGCGGCACGTGACGTGGACGACCAGCTCAGTGAGGGGGAGCTGGTGTCCACGGCCACCCAACTGCTCATGGCCGGCCACGAGACGACGTTCCTGCAGATCGGACTGTGCGTCGCGACGCTGCTGCTGCACCCCGAGCAGCTGGCCGAGCTGCGCGAGCATCCGGAGCTCATGCCCAACGCGGTCGAGGAGCTCATGCGGTACCAGGGTCCCGGCGACGGCGCCGCCTACCGGATCCTGCTGGAGGACATGACCTTCGGGGACACCACCATTCCCGCGGGCAGTGGAGTCCTCGCCGCGATCAGCGCCGCCAACCGGGACGAAGAGCGCTTCCCGGACGCCGGACGCCTCGACATCCACCGCGCGGACACCCGCCACCTCACCCTCGGACACGGCATCCACCACTGCCTGGGCGCCGCGCTGGTGCGCATGGAAATGCAGATCGCTCTGACCAACCTGTTCGACCGGTTCCCCACGCTGAAGCTCGCGTGCACCGAGGACGAACTCGAGTGGATGCCCGGGCGGTTGCTCAGCGGCTTCCGTACTGTCCCCGTCACGTGGTGACGACCGAACCCCGATTCCGTGGAGGAACCATGCGCGTCGTCCGTTACTACGAGCACGGCGACCCGGGCGTGCTGCGCCTTGAGGAGGCCCCCGTACCGGAGCCCGGTCGCGGCGAGGTGCTGATCCGCGCCGAGGCGATCGGCGTCAACTACGCCGACGTCCAGAAGCGCCAGGGGCTGCCGATCGGCGGCCCCGCCACCCTGCCCGCCGCACCCGCCGGTGACGTCGCCGGTGTCGTCGAGGCGGTCGGACCGGGCGTGACCCACGTGGCCGTGGGGGACCGCGTCGTCGCGCCGGTCCGCCACGGGGCCTACGCGGAATACGCGACCGCGTACGCGGCCACGGTGTTCCCGATACCCAAGAGCATCGACGCCGCGCAGGCCACCGCGCTACCGAGTCCGGGGGAGACCGCCTACCACGTCCTCACGACGGTCGGGCAGCTCAGGCCCGGCGAGACCGTACTGATCAACGCCGCCTCCGGCGGCATCGGCCACCTGCTGGTGCAGCTCGCCCGCGCCCGCGGTGCGGGCCGCATCATCGGCACGGTCGGTTCGCCCGCCAAGCTCGACTTCATCCGCTCCATCGGCGCCGATGTCGCGGTCTGCTACGGGCACGAGGACTGGGTGGACGAGGTCCGGGCGGCAACCGGCGACAAGGGCGCCGACCTCGTGCTGGAGACGGTCGGCAACGAGGTACTGAAGCACAGCATCCACCTGGCCGCCCGCTTCGGCCGCATCGTGTGTTACGGCGGCGCGTCGGGCGAGCGCCCGCCGGCCATCTCGCCCTGGGACTTCGTCGACATGAAGTCGCTGCACGGCTTCAACCTCTATGCGCTGTTCCAGGACCGGCCCGAGGCGGTCGCCGCCGGGCGCAAGGAACTCCTCGAGTACGTCGAGTCCGGGCAGGTCACGCCGGTCGTGCACAGCCGGATACCGCTGGCGGAAGCGGCCGGGGCACACCAGCTGATGGAGGCGCGCCTGCACACCGGAAAGCTCGTACTGGTCCCCTGAACCCGGGGTCGGCGAGCTCCGCCGACCTCGGCCGCGGTTGCCCCGCACACGGACCTTCCGCTACGGTACTGGGCATCTGTAATCGGCAGAGAGGGAGTGGCGAGTAGCGAAGACGAACCACGAAGAACCGTGATCAGCACATGTGCTGGCGTCTGATCAACGGTTGAGAGGGCCGGAAAGGCCGGAGTCGGACGAGATCCGACCACCCCATCTCCGCTGCTGAAGTCGAGCAGCGTTCTTCAACGATTTCGTTTTGCGCACTCTCATTCCGAGCGGTGCCCGTGTATCGCGGCGCCACTCCTCGATTACAAGGATTCCTCATGGCTTCCTCTTCAGCCGAGCCTGCCACCGGCACCCCTGCCGCACCGGCTCCGTCGGTCAAGACCAACGCGGTCGTCCTCACCCTCATGGTGGCGGTCTTCCTCTCCCTGCTCGACTCCCAGATCGTCGCCACCGCACTGCCCCGCGTCGTCAGTGACCTGGGCGGACTCGACCAGTTCGGCTGGGTCACCACGGGCTATCTCATCGGCGGCAGCGCCGCCGTCCCGGTCTACGGCAAGCTCGGCGACCTGTTCGGACGCAAGCGCGTCTTCATGAGCTCCATCGTCGTCTTCCTCGTCGGATCGATGCTCTGCGGCGTCGCCCAGACGATGGGTCAGCTCATCACCTTCCGCGTCCTCCAAGGCGTGGGCAGCGGTGGCCTGTTCATCTGCGTCCTCGCCCTCATCGGCGAGATGTTCTCCCCGCGTGAGGGCGCGCGGTACTACGGCTGGTTCTCCATCACCTTCGGTGCCGCCTCGCTCGCCGGCCCCACCCTCGGCGGTGTACTGACCGATCTCGCCAGCTGGCGCTGGGTGTTCTTCGTCAACCTGCCCGTCGGCATCCTGGTCCTGGCCGTCATCTCCTCGTTGCTGCGCCTGCCCGCCCAGCCCAAGAAGGCCGCCCACATCGATTACGCCGGGGTCCTCCTCCTCGTCGTCGCGATCGTCGCCCTGAACCTCCTCACCGGCTGGGCCGGCGTCACGTACTCCTGGAACTCGCCGGTCATCCTCGGCCTCGCCGTCGGATCCGTCCTCGCGGTGACGCTGTTCATCCTGTCGCAGCGCCGCGCGGTGGACCCCGTGGTCCCGCTTCGGCTCTTCGCCAACCAGACCTTCAGCCTTGTCGTCGTCCTCGGCTTCATCGCCGGTTTCGTCGGCCTGGGCCTGATCAACTACCTGGTCCTGTGGCTCCAGACCGTCCTCGGCCTCGACGTGGAGAAGTCCGGCTACATCCTCACCGCGATGATGCTCGGCGTCGTGGTGACCTCCTGGGTCAGTGCCAAGATCATCGGACACACGGGCTCCTACCGCTGGTTCCCGGTGGTCAGCATGGCCGTGTTCGCCGTCGCCGCCGTGCTGTTCTCCACGGCCGGCCCGGAGACGAGCGTCGCCCTCGCGATCGCGTACGTCCTGCTCTTCGGGGTCGCCGGAGGCCTCAACTCCCAGGCGCTGAGCCTCGCCGCCCGCAACACCGCGAACATGCAGGACATCGGCGCCGTACAGGGCACCGCCACCCTCATGCGGCAACTGGGTACCGGACTCGGTGTCTCATTCTTCGCCGCGTTGATGAACGCGCGTCTCGGCGCCGGGCTCCAGGAGCGCTTCAGTGGCGCATCCGGCGTCCACCTCGACAAGGACGGCTCGCTGGCGCCCGAGGTCCTCGGCCGCCTCTCCGCCGCCGTCCGCCTCGAAGTCGCCGAAATCTACGCGGACTCGCTCCGTGCCATCTTCTACGCGGTGATCCCGATCGTCCTCGTCGGACTGGTGACCGCGCTCTTCCTCAAGGACGTCAAGCTCTCCGGCGGGCACGGCCACGACAGCGCCGAGCCCGAGCAGTCCGGTGACGCGGCCGTGAGCGACTCCTCCGCCGCCCGCGACGAGTCCTGATCCAACTCCCCTTCACCAAGCACGTTTTCCGCACGGCGTCCGCCGTGCTGCCCATCCATCCCAAGGAGATCCACGCAATGATTCTGGTAACCGGCGCCACCGGCAATGTCGGCAGCGAACTCGTCGCCCAACTCGCCGCTGACGGCGTGCCCGTGCGGGCCATGACCCGTTCGCCCGAGAAGGCCGACTTCCCCGTCGGTGTGGAGGTGGTCGGCGGCGACTTCGACAAGCCCGAGACGCTGCCCGCCGCCCTGGCCGGCGTCGACCGCGTCTTCGTCGTCCCGCCGGGCTACGGCCCCGAGGGCCCGGTCCAGGAGCGCACCCTCGTCGCCGCCGCCCGCGAGGCCGGCGTCACGCACCTGGTCAAGCTCTCCACCAGCGGCGTCGGCTTCGGCGCCACCGACCCGTTGACCTCGGGCCACCGCCAGGGCGAGCAGGTCGTCCAGGAGTCCGGGCTGGAGTGGACCCTCCTGCGCCCCGGCACCTTCATGGTCTACCTCTACGGATACGCCGACACCATCGCCAAGAAGCGGACCATGTACGTCACCGAGGGCGACCCGGTCTCCGCCATGATCCACCCGCGGGACATCGCCTCGGTCGCCGCCAAGGTCCTCACCACCTCGGGTCACGAGGGCCAGGCGTACACCCTCACCGGCGGCGAAGCCCTCAGCCCGCAGCGCCAGGGTGAGATCGTCGGCGCCGCCCTCGGCCAGGAGGTCGCGGTCGTCGAGCGCACCAAGGCGGAGACCCAGGCCGAGTTCGACCGCCTGGGCTGGGGCGGCCCCCGCCTGGAGGCCCTGCTGGAGCTCAAGCGCCAGTCGGCCGCGTGGGACTGGAAGATCTCCGACTCCGTCGAGAAGATCACCGGAACCGCGCCGCTGACCCTGCGCGACTGGGTCGAGGAGAACATCCACATCTTCGGCTGAGCCGACCCGCACACCGCATGGGGCCGGCGTCGGGGGCCTCCTCGGCGGGTCCAGTTGAACACCAGGTCCGTTCGAGAGGGCCTGTTCATGCTGAGACACACAGCGCAAGGTCCGTCGACGCAGTGGGGAGTACGACACATGAGCCGCAGCCCGCTCCACACCCGGCTCGGCCGGACGGGGCTGGAGATCAGCAAGCTCGCCTTCGGCACCGTCAACTTCGGTGGCCGAGTGGACGAACCCGGCGCGCACCGGCTGCTCGACCACGCGGTCGCGCGGGGCATCACCTTCCTCGACACCGCCAACACCTATGGCTGGCGCGTCCACAAGGGCCACGCCGAGGAGGTCATCGGCAGCTGGCTGACCGGCCGCCCCGCCCGGCGCGACGAGGTCGTCCTCGCGACCAAGGTGGGCGACCCCATGGGCGAGGGGCCCAACCAGCAGGGCCTGTCCACACGGCACATCATCTCCGCCTGTGAGGCGTCCCTGAGGCGACTCGGCACCGACTGGATCGACCTGTACCAGATCCACCACCTGGACCGGAGCGTCCGCTGGGACGAGATCTGGCAGGCCATGGAGATCCTCGTGGCCCAGGGCAAGGTCCGCTACGTCGGCTCCTCGAACTTCGCCGGCTGGGACATCGCCTGCGCGCAAGAGGCCGCACGGCAGCGCCACTTCCTCGGCCTCGCCGCCGAGCAGTGTGTGTACAACCTCGTGACCCGGCACGCCGAGCTGGAGGTGATTCCCGCGGCGCGGAGCTACGGACTCGGCGTCCTCGTCTGGTCACCGCTGCACGGCGGCCTGCTCAGCGGCGTACTGCGCAAGCTGCGGGAGAACACCGCGGTCAAATCGGGCCAGGGACGCGCGAGCGAGGCCCTGGAACGCCACCGCGCCACGATCGAGGCGTACGAGAAGCTCTGCGCCGACCTCGGGCGGGACCCCGCGGAGGTCGGCATGGCCTGGGTCCTGTCGCGCCCCGGTGTGACCGGGCTCGTCATCGGTCCCCGCACCGAAGCCCACCTGGACGGAGCCCAGGCCGCCCTGGACTCGCCACTGCCCCAGGACGTACTGGACCGGCTCGACGCTCTCTTCCCCCCGGTCGGCCGCGGCGGACCCGCACCCGACGCCTGGCTTTCCTGACTCACCGACGAAAGGACCGGCCTTCTCATGGCCAAGGACGGATTCACCGACCCGAGCATCGTTCCCCACGAGTCGGACCAGGAACGCGACGCGCGCGAGCGGCTGACGAAGCTCCTCGTCGAAAGCCCCATCCCGCCGGAATACCTGATCGACAACCTGCCCGTCTATCTGCGCCGCCACCAGCTCGCCGACCTGCTCTCCATGGACGCGCTGTACCGCATGCTGCCCGAAGTCCCGGGCACCATCATGGAGTTCGGCGTGCTGCACGGCCGCCACCTGGCCACCCTCACGGCCCTGCGCAGCATCTACGAGCCGTACAACTCGCTGCGCCGCATCGTCGGCTTCGACACCTTCACCGGCTTCCCCGAAGACATCAAGGACGTCGACAAGGTCAGCACCAGCGCCGTCGCGGGCCGGTTCGCGACGCCGGAGGGTGAGGTCGACCACCTGCGCGAGGTCCTCGCGGCCCACGAGGCGTCCGAGCCGTTCGGACACACCCAACGGTCCTTCGTCGTCCAGGGCGACGTCCGCGAGACCGTTCCGCGGTACCTGGAGGACAACCCGGAGACGGTCATCGCCCTGGCCTACTTCGACCTGGACCTCTACCAGCCGACCAAGGAACTCCTCGAAGCGATCCGGCCGCACCTGACCAAGGGCAGCATCCTCGCGTTCGACGAGCTGGCCCACCCCAAGTGGCCGGGCGAGACCACGGCCCTGCGCGAGGTCTTCGGCCTCGACCACGCCCCGCTCCGGCAGCTGCCGGGCCGCGAGCCGCCGGTCATCTACATGAAGTGGGGCGAGTGAGCGGACGACGGAAGAGGACGAGCCGATGCCGACCACAGCAACGCTCAGCGCACGTGAGGACGTAGGGCTGCCGGCGCGGCTGGCCCGGTCCGCCGCCACCGGCGACGCCGGATCCCGGATGTCCGTCGACGCCTTCACGGGCTGGCTCGGGTACCGCTCCATGGTGAACCGGTTCCGGGTGGAGCGGATCCCGTTCGCGGAGATGGACGCCTGGTCGTTCGACCCGGAGACGGGAAACCTGCGCCATGACACGGGCCGGTTCTTCAGCGTCGAAGGTCTGCACGTCACCGTGGGGGAGGGGCCCTTCCCCGAGTGGCAGCAGCCGATCATCAATCAGCCCGAGATCGGCATCCTCGGCATCCTCGCCAAGGAGTTCGACGGCGTCCTGCACTTCCTGATGCAGGCGAAGATGGAGCCCGGTAACACCAATCTGCTCCAGCTGTCGCCGACGGTGCAGGCCACCCGCAGTAACTACACCAAGGCCCACAGGGGCGCCGACGTGAAGTACCTGGAGTACTTCACCGGCGCGGCCGATGCGACCGTACTGGTCGACGTGCTGCAGTCCGAGCACGGTGCCTGGTTCTACCGGAAGTTCAACCGCAACGTGGTCGTCGAGACGACCCAGGACGTCGTGGTCGACGACGACTTCTGCTGGCTGACGCTCGGTCAGCTCGGCGAACTGCTGCGGCGTGACGATGTGGTGAACATGGATTCGCGCACCGTGCTCGCCTGCCTCCCCGTCCCCTTCGAGGAGACAGGTGCCCTGCACTCCGATGCCGCGCTGCTGTCGTGGTACGCGGCGGAGCGGTCTCGCCATTCCGTCGACGTACGCAGGATTCCGCTGGCCGGGGTGGCCGGCTGGCGGCGCGGCACGGACTCCATCGACCACGAGCTCGATTGGTACTTCCGTGTGGTCGCCGTGCGGGTGCAGGCGTCCAACCGCGAAGTCGGCGCGTGGACACAGCCCCTGTTCGAACCCCGGGACTCCGGGGTCATCGCGTTCGTCACCCGGAGGTTCGGCGGCGTCCCGCACCTCCTCGCGCATGCCCGGGTGGAGGCCGGTTTCATCGACTCGATCGAGCTCGCGCCGACGGTCCAGTACACGCCGCGGCACTACGCGCACCTCACCGGGGACGCCCGGCCCCCCTTCCTCGACTCGGTGCTCGCGGCCGGCCCCGACCGGATCCGCTACGAGGCCGTGCACTCGGAGGAAGGCGGCCGCTTCCGCAACGCGCAGGCACGCTATCTGATCGTCGAGGCCGACGAGACCGAGGCGCCCGACGAGCCGCCGCCGGGCTACCGGTGGCTCACGGCCGGACAGCTGAACACATTGCTGCGGTACGGCCGTTACGTGAACGTGCAGGCCCGCACGCTCATGGCCGTACTCAATTCACACGCCGTCGAGTGGTGAGGACCCAGGGGATCCCCGTATGACGACCCGACAGACCCAACACACCCAACAGGCCCGACAGACAGGTAGGACAGCAGCCGCCGCGACCGCCCGGGAACTCGCCGTCGAGGGCGCCTTCGAGTTCACCCCCCAGGTGTTCCCCGACGACCGTGGCCTGTTCGTGGCCACGTATCAGCGACCGTTGTTCAGCGACGCGACCGGGCACCCCTTCCCCGTCTTCCAGGCCAGCCAGAGCCACTCCCGCAGGGGGGTGGTCCGGGGCGTGCACTTCACCACGACCCCGCCGGGCACGGCCAAGCACGTCTACTGCGCGCGGGGCCGGGCGCTCGACCTCGTCGTCGACCTCCGGGTCGGATCGCCGACCTTCGGCCGGTGGGACGCGGTCCTCCTCGACCAGGAGCACTTCCGGTCGACGTATCTGCCCGTCGGCGTGGGCCATGCGTTTGTCGCGCTGGAGGACGACACCGCGATGGTGTACCTGATGTCCGGGCCGTTCGTAACGGAGAACGAGCACGCCGTTTCCCCGCTGGACCCGGCACTCGGACTGCCCGTCACGGTGGAGGGCGTCGAGCCGGTCCTGTCCGAGCGCGACACCGTGGCCCCCACCCTGGCCGAGGCGCGCGACCTGGGCATCCTGCCGGACTACCGGACCAGCCTCGCGCTCGAGGCGGCGTTGTGACGGCCGCCGCCACCCGGCCGCTGGTTGTCGTCCTGGGCGCGTCCGGCTATCTGGGCACCGCCCTCACCCGCGAGCTGGCCGCGCGGGACATCCGGCTGCGGCTGGTCTCCCGGCGCCCGGCGGCCGTACCGGACGACGCCCGGGCCGCGGTGGAGCCGGTGACGGCCGACCTGACCGACCCGGCGCAGCTGGCCGCGGCCGTCGAGGGCGCGGACACCATCGTGCACCTCGTCGCGAAGATCGCCAGTACGACGTCGTGGCGTGCGGCGGGTGCCGACCCGCTCATCGAGCGGGTCAACGTCGGCCTGGTGCACGACCTCATCGACGTGTTGCGGAACAACGCGGTGCCGGGCCGGCGCCCCGCTGTGCTGTTCGCCGGATCGGTGGCGTCGGTCGGCGTCCCCGGCAAGGTCCGCATCGACGGTTCGGAGCCGGACGCACCCCAGAGCGCCTACCCCCGGCAGAAGCTCCGGGCCGAGCTTGCGCTGAAGGCCGCCCACGACGAGGGCGTGCTCCGGGCCGTCTCCCTGCGGATGCCGACCATCTTCGGCCCGGGCCCGCGGGAGACGGCGGCCGATCGCGGGGTGGTGGTCACCATGATCCGGCGGGCCCTGGAGGGCCGGCGGCTGGAGCTGTGGGACCGGACCGTGCGCCGGGAGATGATCCACGTGACGGATGTCGCCCGGGCCTTCGTCGCCGCGCTCGACCACGTCGACGCGCTCGGCGGACACCACTGGCTCATCGGCACCGGGCACAGCGAGCCGCTCGGCGACATGTTCACCGCGATCGCCGCGGCCGTGGCGGACCACACAGGGGCGGCCCGCGTGCCGGTCGTCGAGGTCCCGCCGCCGGCCGAGGCCGAGGCCACCGACCTGCAGGGCATGGAGGTGGACGCCTCCGCCTTCACCCGCGTCACCGGCTGGCGGCCGGTGACGGACCGAGCCGTCGCGCTCCCCACCCTGGTCGCCGAGGTGGCCGCCCGCACACCGAGAGGTTGATCATGCGAGTACTCCTGGCCTGCGTCGGCATCAAGACGCACTTCTACAAGGTGGTCAGCACGGCCTGGGCGCTGCAGAACGCGGGGCACGAGGTGCTGGTCGCCGGCCACCCGGTGCTGGTCGACGACATCGTCCAGGCCGGCCTGCCCGCCGTCGCGGTCGGCACCGACCACGCCATGTTCGCCCCCTCCCCGTCCGGCGTGACCTCGTACAGCCGGGAGTGGGACTTCACGTTCTCCACCCCGGAGACGCTGACCTGGGAATACCTCCACGAGCTGCACGCATCGCTGGTCGACCGGTTCCACACCACACTGAACAACGACACCTTCGTGGACGGGATGGTGCGCTTCGCCCGCACCTGGCAGCCCGAGCTGGTGCTGTGGGAACTGGGCACCTACGCCGGTGCCATCGCCGCGCGGGCCGTCGGCGCGGCACACGGCCGTATCGTCTGGGGCCAGGACGTGACGATGCGGGCCAGGGAGGAGTTCCTCGCGCTCAACCGCGCACGCCCGGCGGACCGGCGGAGCGACCCGCTCGCCGACTGGCTGGGCGGTGTCGCCGCCCGCTTCGGCGACACCTTCGACGAGGAGCTCGTCACCGGTCAGTGGACGGTGGACCTGCTGCCCGAGAGCGCACGGCTGAAGTCCGGCCTCAAGACGATCCCCAGCCGTTACGTGCCGTACAACGGCCCCTCGGTCGTACCGGAGTGGGTGTACGAGCCCCCGAAGCGCCCCAGGGTCTGTCTCACCCTCGGTGTGGCCGGGCGGGAGCGCGGCCTGGACTACGTCTCCCAGGCCGACCTGCTCGACGCCGTGGCCGACCTCGACATCGAAATCGTCGCCACGATGGACAGCCTCCAGCGCGAGAACCTGCGAGCGGTGCCGGACAACGCCCGCCTCGTCGACTTCATCCCCCTGCAGG
The DNA here is from genome assembly GCF_040301705.1 of Streptomyces sp. NPDC000151. NCBI lineage: Bacteria > Bacillati > Actinomycetota > Actinomycetes > Kitasatosporales > Streptomycetaceae > Streptomyces > Streptomyces sp. NPDC000151. The sequence continues at coordinate 162,607 of NZ_JBEPFC010000002.1, forward strand.
CCCTCCTGCCGAGCTGCTCGGCCATCGTCCACCACGGCGGATCGGGCACCTGGGGCACGGCCATGGTGTGCGGCGTACCCCAGGTCGTGATCGCCGCCACCTGGGACACCCCGGTCAAGGGCCAACACCTGGAGCGCGTCGGTGCCGGGCTCTGCATTCCGGCGGCGGAACTGAAGCCGGACCGGCTGCGCGAAATGCTCGTCCGGGTACTGGCGGAGCCTTCCTTCCGTGCGGCGGCGGAGCGCCTCCGCCAGGAAGCCCTGGCCGAGCCCTCCCCGAACGAGACGGTGCCGATCCTGGAGCGGCTGACCGCTCAGTACCGCACTCGGTAACACCGTGAGCTTCTCCCACCCGCTTGCCGGCGTTGCGCCGCAGACCCACGGAGCGAACACGTGAAGGCACTCGTCCTGTCCGGGGGGTCGGGGACTCGGCTCAGGCCGATCACCCACACCTCGGCGAAGCAAATGGTCCCCGTGGCCAACAAGCCCGTCCTCTTCTACGGCCTCGAAGCGATCGCGGACGCCGGGATCGAAGAGGTCGGCATCATCGTCGGCGAGACCGCCCAGGAGATCCGGGAAGCGGTGGGCGACGGCTCGAAGATGGGGCTCCGCGTCACCTACCTCCCGCAGGAGGAGCCACTGGGGCTCGCCCACGCGGTGCTGATCGCGCGGGACTTCCTCGGCGACGACGACTTCGTGATGTACCTCGGCGACAACTTCATCCTCGGCGGCATCACCGGGCTCGTCGACACGTTCCGCGAGGAACGCCCCGACGCGCAGATCCTCCTGACCCAGGTACCCGACCCCCGGGCCTTCGGGGTGGCCGAACTCGACGCGACCGGCCGGGTGATCGGCCTTGAGGAGAAGCCGACCCATCCCAAGAGCGACCTCGCCCTGGTCGGCGTCTATCTCTTCACCCCCGCGGTCCACGAGGCGGTCCGGGCGATCGAGCCGTCCTGGCGTGACGAGCTGGAGATCACCCACGCCATCGAATGGCTGATCAAGCAGGGCAAGGACATCCGTTCCACGACGATCTCCGGCTACTGGAAGGACACCGGCGGAGTCGAGGACATGCTGGAGGCCAACCGGACCATTCTGGAGACCCTGGTCACCCGGATCGACGGCGATCTGGACGACACCAGCGAAATCATCGGACGCGTCGAGATCGCCGAAGGCGCCGTGATCCGCGCGTCACGCATCGTCGGACCCGCGATCATCGGAGTCGGTACCACGATCTCCCACTCCTACGTCGGCCCCTTCACCTCGATCGCCGACAACTGCCGGGTGGAGGACAGCGAGATCGAGTTCTCGATCGTGCTCGGCGACTCCTCCATCACCGGCGTCCGTCGGCTGGAGTCCTCCCTCGTGGGACGGAACGTACAGGTCACTCCCGCGCCCCGGACCCGTGCGGCGCACCGGCTCATCCTCGGCGACAACAGCAAGGTGCAGATTTCCTCATGACCCACAGGATCCTGATCACCGGAGGAGCCGGCTTCATCGGCTCGCACTACGTCCGTACGCTGCTCGGTACCAACGGCCCCGGCGACGTCGCCGTCACCGTCCTCGACAAGCTCACCTACGCGGGCAACCGGGCCAACCTCGACGCGGTGCGCGACAACGCCGCGTTCGCCTTCCAGCACGGTGACATCTGCGACGCCGCTCTGGTGGACCAACTGGCAGCGGAACACGACCAGATCGTCCACTTCGCGGCCGAGACCCACGTGGACCGTTCGATCACCGGCGCCGACCCCTTCGTGCGAACGAACGTAGTGGGTACCCAAGTCCTCCTCGACGCGGCCGCGCGGCACGGCATCGGCACCTTCGTCCACATCTCCACGGACGAGGTGTACGGCTCCGTGGACCACGCCTGCCTCGAAACGGAGCCGCTGCGCCCGACGTCCCCGTACTCGGCCTCCAAGGCCGCGAGCGACCTGCTCGTCCTGGCCTACCACCACACCCACGGCCTGGACACGCGGATCCTGCGCTGCACCAACAACTTCGGGCACCACCAGTTCCCGGAAAAAGTCATTCCGCTCTTCGTCACCAACCTCCTCCAAGGCCGCAAGGTGCCGCTGTACGGCGACGGCCTGAACGTCCGGGAGTGGCTGCACATCGACGACCACGTACGAGGCATCGAACTCGTACGGCTCCGGGGCAGGCCCGGCGAGATCTACAACATCGGCGGCGGTACGGAGCTGACGAACCGTGAGCTGACCCGGCGGCTGCTCGCCGCCTGCGGCGTCGGCTGGGAGATGGTCGACCCCGTCCCCGACCGCAAGGGACACGACAGGCGCTACTCCGTCGACTTCACCAAGATCCGCACGGAGCTCGGATACCGGCCGGAGCGGAGCTTCGACGCGGCCCTGGCCGAGACCGTCGCCTGGTACCGCGAGAACCGGGCCTGGTGGGAGCCGCTGCGCGCCCATGACCTGGCCGCCGCCTGACCCGGCCGCGCCGCCCACGCAGGTCGGCGGCGCGCCGGGCCCAGGGACGCGACGCGGGTTCCGCACGTTGCTCGGTGTCGACCTCTGGGAGCGGTTCAGCTTCTTCGGGATGAGCGCGATCCTGGTCCTGTACCTCACCGCGAGCCCTGCCGACGGCGGCATGGGCATGGCCCCCCGGACGGCCACCGCGCTGTTCGCCACGTACATGTCCCTGACCTTCATGGCCCAGCTGCCCGGCGGCTGGCTGGCCGACCGGGTGCTCGGTGCCCGTCGAGCCGTGCTCTGCGGCGGTGCTCTCATCGCGGCGGGGCACGCCGTCCTGTCCCTCACCCCCGCCCCCACGCTCTACGCCGGGCTCGCCCTCATCGTCATGGGCACGGGCCTGGCCAAGCCGTCCCTGGCCGCGATGGTGGCCGCCGTGAGCGGCGGCGAGCGGCGCGAAGAGGCGTTCCGCCGCTTCTACATGTGCATTCAGGTCTCCGCGCTGCTCGCCCCCCTCGTCACCGGACTGCTCGCCGAGAAGGTCGCCTGGCACCTCGGCTTCGCCGCTGCCGCGTTCGGCATGGCGGCGGGCCTGGCGCAGTTCGGCATCGGCCTCCGCGCCTTCGAAGGGGTCGGCCGTGCCCCGACGCGCCCGCTCTCGCCCGACGAGGTCCGCACCGCGGCCCGTCGAGCGGCCGTGGTCCTGGCGGTCGCGGCCGCCGCGGTCACCGCGGTCGCCCTCGGCGTGCTGCCGCTGACCGCGGTGCTGGCACTGCTGGGCCTGGCCACCCTCGCCACGCCCTTCCTCTATCTGCGCGCGCTGCGCCGCCGGCTGCCCGTCGACGGCGAACCGCTCGCCGCGTTCACGGCCGTGATGGCGGCCTCCGCCGCCTTCTGGATGATTTTCGCCCAGAGCGGCTCGGCGCTCGCCCTCTTCGCGGAGCGCCACACGGACCGCACCGTCCTCGGCTTCGACGTGCCGGCGAGCTGGCTCCAGTCGGTGCACCCACTGTTCGTACTGCTGCTGGCCGCGTTCGTGTCGCGGTGGCGCGCCGCCGTGGTCACGAAGGTCGCGGGCGCGTTGGGTGTCGCGGGTCTGAGCTTCGTCGTCATGGCCGTGGCCGCCCTGCGCGCTCAGGACGGCCCGGTCTCCACGGCGTGGCTGATCGCGGTCTATCTGCTGTACTCCTTCGGTGAGATCGTCCTCGCCCCGGCCGGCCTCGCCCTCGCCGCGGCGGTCGCCCCGGCTGGTTTCACGAGCCGGTTCCTCGGCCTCAACGGCCTGTTCGCCGCGGTCGGCGTCGTCCTGGGCGGCCAGCTCTACCGGCTGACCGCGGTGCTCCCGCTGCCCGTTTACTTCCTGCTGATGGGCAGCGCGGTGCTCGCGGTCGGCGCCGCTGTGGCCGCCGCGGCGCACCGCCTGCGCCCGCACCTGCCGATCTGATCGGCAGCCGGTTGCGCGCGGGCGCGGAAGGGCGAGGGGTGCTGCTCCTCTCAGGTCAGTTCGAACCCGTGGTAGTGCGCCACCGCCACCCCGTCACCGATCTGTTTGTAGGTGCCGACACCGCCGGCGAACGGCATGAACACCCGCTGTTTCCCTGGGATGTTGGCGCCCATGTACCACGATGCGGCCCGCGGCATCACGGTGAGGGCCGCGATGTCGTTGGTGGTGTTCACCCAGTTGTCCTCGGCGTCGGGCGCCGGCTCCATGCGGTGCAGGCCGTGCTCACGGAGGTACTCCAGTGCCCGGGTGATCCAGTCGACGTGGTACTCGATCGAGGTCATCATGTTGGACAGCACCGACGGGCTCTGCGGGCCGGTGACCATGAACAGGTTCGGGAAGCCGGCCGACATCACGCCCAGATACGTCCGCGGACCGTGCGCCCACTTCTCCCGCAGGGTTCGGCCCGCGCCGCGGATGTTCATGGCGCTCAGCGCGCCGGTCATTGCGTCGAAGCCCGTGGCCAGGATGATCACATCGAACTCGTGCCGGGTCTCGCCCGCGACGATCCCGCGCCGGTCGATGCGGCGGATCGGCTGCTCGTTGATGTCGATCAGCGACACGTTGTCCTGGTTGTAGACCTCGAAGTAGCCGGTATCGACGCACATCCGCTTGCTGGCGATCGGGTACGTACGCGGCGACAGTTTCTCCGCCAGCCGCGGATCCTTGACCTTTTCCCGGATCCGGCCGCGTACGTACTCGGCGGCGACCTCATTGGCCTTCATGTCCTTGAGGATGTCCTGGTAGGCGCTGGAGAAGCACAGGCCGCCGTCGGCCCAGCGCGTGTCGAACTCGCGCCGGACCTCCTCGGGCTCGGTCTCCACCAGGGACCGCGTGCCGCTGCGGCACTGGAATCCGGTGCGCGACAGCCGGCTGTACTCCCGGATCTCGCGGTAGCGCGTCCTGGCGTCGGCCAGCCGCTCGTCGTTCGGGCCGTTGTGCGCCGGTACGGCGAAGCTCGGCGTGCGCTGGAAGACCGTGAGCTCGCCGACGACCGGCGCGATCGCGGTGATCGTCTGCAGCCCGGAGGAACCGGTGCCGATCACGGCGACGCGTTTGCCGGCCAGGTCGACGCCCTCGTGCGGCCAGCGGGACGTCCAGTACACCTCTCCCGCGAAGTCCGCCAGCCCTTCGAACCGCGGCCGGGACGGTACCGAGAGGCATCCGGTCGCCGCGATCACGTACCGCGCGGTGCGCGCCGTGCCGTCGTCGGTCGTCACCGTCCACCGACGCGCGTCATCGTCCCAGTCCAGCTTCTCGACACGGGAGTTGAAGACGATGTCCTTGCGCAGGTCGTACCGCTGCGCGACATGCTGCGCATAGGAGAGCAGTTCCGGTTGCGCGGCGTACCGCTCGCTCCAGTTCCACTCCTGCTCCAGCTCCGGATCGAAGGAGTACGAGTACTCGACCGACTCGATGTCGCAGCGCGCCCCTGGATAGCGGTTCCAGTACCAGGTGCCGCCGACATCGTCGCCGGCCTCGATGACGCGTGCGTCGAAGCCGAGCCCGCGCAGCCGGTGCAACTGGTACATGCCCGCGAACCCGGCACCGATGATGATCACCTCATGACCGGAAGCGGGGCCAGGAATGGGACCGGGCATGGGACCCGGCGCGGGGTCAGGTGTGTGGTCAGGCATGGAGCACGCCTCCCTTGTCGTACGAGGCGACGAAGTCGTTGATGTGCTCGGCGACGAGCCGCATCCCCTCGTCGTACCCCGGCAGCAGCTTCGCCATCTGGAAGTACGCGTGCATCTGGCCCTTGGCCTCTTCGAGCGTGACCGCGACCCCGGCGGCCTCCAGGGCCTTTGCGTACGCGACGCCTTCGTCGTGCAACGGGTCGTACTCGGCCACGTAGACCAGGGCCGGGGGCAGCCCCGCGTGGCTGTCGGCGCGCAGCGGGGACGCGTCAGGGTTCTTGCGGGCTTCCTCGTCCGCGAGGTAGTGCCCCCAGAACCAGATCATGGTGTCCCGGCTGAGCAGCAGTTGGTTCTCGGGCGCGAGGCAGGAGGGCGTGTTGAGGTCGCAGTCGGTCACGGGATAGATCAGGACCTGGTAGTCGATCTTCGGCCCCGCCTTGTCGCGCGCCCACAGCGTCAGCACCGCGCTGATGTTTCCGCCGGCACTGTCGCCGGCGACGATCAGCGGGACACCCTCGGGCGCCAGCTCCGCGGCATGGTCGGCCACCCAGACCAGACCGGCATAGCTGTCTTCGATCGCGGCCGGGAAGGGATGCTCCGGAGCCTTGCGGTAATTGACGAGCACCACGGTCGAGCGCGTGGTGTTCGCCAGTTGGCGGCCCAGGTGGTCGTACTGCAGGTCGATGTCACCGAGCACCCAGCCTCCGCCGTGGAAGTACACGATGATCGCCTTCGGTTCGCCGTCGGGCTTGAGTATGCGGGCTCTGAACTGGCCGCCCTTTCCGTCCAGTTTGAGGTTCCGTACCGATCCGACCTCCGGGCCCGGTCCACTCAGGCCGGCGAGGATCGGCCCGCTCATCCGGGCGATGGCCGGTGTCGACTCATGGGTCGCCGGGCCTTCGGCCTCGGCCAACCGGGCGAGCAGCGCCTGTGATGCGGGGTCCAGAGGCATGCGGCCTTCTCCTCGTTCTCGGTTCCCGTCGTCTTGTGATGCCGGTGGCGATCCATCCCTTGGTGATCCCTTGGCGATCCCCTGGTGCTCCAAGGACTCCAAGGACTCCAAGGTCTTCAACGTCGTCTTCAAGGTAAGGACGGATTCCGCTGACCGGCAGGGCACGGGAGGCCACACCTCGGCCGTTGTGGCCACCGAAGCGGTGCCGGTCGATTGACGCCGGATCGCCCGTTGGCGAAACTGGCCACATGACTCCCGGCGGACCCGCGGCCGGCGGACCCGCGAGTCACGCGTCACCCCAGGTGATCGCGACCATGAGGGATCCGTGGGACCACCCGCGCACGATGGTCGGCGTCGCGATCCTGTGTGAGTGGGCCGCTCGGCAAGGAGTCGACGTCGGCACCCTGCTGCGGGGCTCCCGCATCACCCCGCGCAGCCTGGCCGACCCCGGCGAACTGCTGGAGGCACAGCAGGAGATCGCGGTGATCCGCAACCTGCTCGCCGCCTTCGACAACCGTCCGGGCCTGGGCATCGAGCTCGGGCGGCTCTACCACCTGACGGCGTACGGCTACTTCGGATATCTGCTCGCGGCGTGCTCGTCGGTGCGGGAGACGATCCGGTACGGCCTGCGGTACGCGCTTCTCACCTTCGCCTTTTCGACGATGACGGCCCACCTCGGGGAGCCGGGACAGTACGTCCTCGCCATGGAGGCCGACGACGTGCCCGAGGACATCCGGCGCTTCGTCGTGGAGCGGGACGTCGCCGCCACCGTGCAGATCCAGCGCGAAGTCTTCCCGGGCGCGAACCAGGTCCCCCTGCGTGAGGTCAGGCTGCCGTTCGAGGTCGACGAGGCCCGGCGGCCACCGGTGTACCGGGACCATTTCCGGGTTCCGGTGCGCTTCGGCCACCCCCGTGCCGAGCTTGTCTTCGATGTCCGGTACCTCGATCAAGTGCCGCCGATGGCGAACGCGCACACCGCGCTGGTCATGATCGAGCAGTGTGAGCGGGTCCGGACCGAGCGTCTGCACTGCACCGGCGTCGCGGCCCGGGTCCGCGCCCACCTGCTCGGCCAGGACTCGCTCGACATCGGTCTTGAGGGCGTCGCCGAGCGGTTGCACTACGCACCGCGGACCCTGCGACGACGCCTGGCGAACGAGGGCACGACCTTCCGGGCGATCCTCGACGAGGTGCGGCGCGGCGTCGCCGAGAACCTGCTGCGCGACCCCTCGATCCCGCGGTACGAGATCGCCCAGCTGCTCGGCTACCAGGACTGGTCGAGCTTCCTGCGGGCGCGCCGCCGGTGGCAGCGCGGGGCGGGCGCCCGTACTTCGGAAAAGTAGGTCGCGGCCTCCGGAATCATCACTGGCTATTCACCAATCCTTCACAATGTGTATAAGCTCCTGTCGCTCCATCAGACCGTGAACATGGGGGATTCCCTTGCGCAAGCGCCCTGTCATAGCCACCGCCGTCGCCGCCGGCGCGCTGGCCGTCCTCGCCGCCACCCCGGCCCAGGCCGCCGAGTACCACTCGGCGCTGAAGGTCCGCGGAGTCCAGTACGACGCCCCCGGCCGGGACTCCAACAGCTGCTCCTCCGGCAACACCGACGAGGAGTATCTGACGATCAAGAACTACTCGTCCTCGGCGACGATCAACCTCAAGGGCTATGTCGTCAAGGACGCCGCCGGCAATCGCTTCAAGTTCACCGCCGGCCACTATCTTCAGCCCGGCGACTACGTGAAGCTCCGCGGCGGCTACGGCACCGACTCCGACGCGCGCAACGTGGTCTACCGCGACAACTGCAACTTCCTGTGGAACAACGACCGCGACACGATCTATCTGTACAAGCCCTCCGGCAGTCGCTCGGACGTCCACGCCTACACCAAGAGCGGCTCCGACCGCGACGGCAACGGCTACATCCAGTACCACAGCTGAGCCGGAAATCCTGATACGCGGGCCCCGTCTCCCCGGTGAGGCGGGGCCCGGCCCGCGGCCGTCAGAGGCGGTCGGTGCGGAACGGGATGGTGACGCGGTGGCTGACCTCGTCCCCGTGCACGGGGTGGCCGGTGGGGCTCAGTACTGAGTACGACTCGATCCGCGCCCGGTAGAGCCGGTTGGGGGCGGGGTCCCGGAACCGCGCGGGCGGTTGGTACCGCTTCGCGCGTGCCGCCGGGTCCGGGTAGCGGCGGGTGTAGTAGACCTCGCAGCCCTCGGCCAGCGCGTCGCCGTGCAGCATCTCGGCCCGACCGCGTGCGTAGAGGCCCTGGCCACCCCCGTCGGCCGGATCGGAGTCGAAGACGACGAGCGAGACCTCCGGGTTCTGCTCGATGTTCAGGGAGTGCACGGAGTCCACTGCGGAGAACCAGTAGAAGGCGTCCTGGTCGTCCCAGGCGTGGGCCAGCGGAGTCACCATCGGGACCCCGGCGGCCGAAGCGGTGCCCAGCGCCATGTAGCGCGTGGTGCGCAGGATCTCGCCTGCGGTCTCGCAGAGTTCTTCGATCGAGACGGACACGGTGCCCTCCAGTGGGATGCGCGGCTGGTGGCGCAGATCGGGGCGGGGCGCGCTCAGTGTAAAGAGGCCCGGCAGTGCCGCCAAGGGTTCCTCGGCGCAGGTCAGCCGGCAGGCTCGGGGACGGCCAGGATGGCTGAGACCGCGTGGGCCGCCGGCGGGCCGTAGGCCGTGGCGACGCGGGACAGCAGGGTGTGCGGAGTGACCGTGTACTGCTGGGGGCCGATGGTCTCCAGGGCCGCCGTCGCCAGCGCGCAGCCCAGCCGGGCCGCGTCCACCACGTGCGCTCCCCGGGCCGTCGCGGCGAGGAAGCCCGCGCGGAAGGCGTCGCCACCGCCGGTCGGGTCGGCGGGGGAGGCGGTCGCGACGGCCGGAATCGCGGTGCGGTCGCCGGCCGCCGACTCGATGACGACGCCGTCCCCGCCGCGGGTGGTGATCCAGGTACCGACGCGCGCGAGGATCTCCTCGCGGCGCCAGCCGGTGGTCTCGGTGAGCAAGGCGGCCTCGTAGGCGTTGGTGAACAGCCAGCGGGCGCCGGTGACGAGATCGCGGGCCTGGTCCGGGCCGAGGCGGGCGAGCTGCTGCGAGGGGTCGGCGGCGAACGGCAGCCCCAGCTCGCGGCACTGGGCGGTGTGGCGCGCCATGGCCGCGGGATCGCCGGCGGAGATCACGACCAGTCCCGGCCGGTCGGGCGAGGCGGCGAGCGGGGCGAGGTCGAGGAGCGCGGACTCGGCCATGGCGCCCGCGTAGAACGAGGCGATCTGGTTCTGGTCGAGGTCGGTGGTGCACATGAAGCGCGCGGTACGGAGGCGTTCGGAGACCCGCACGTGCCGGGTGTCCACGCCGTGCGCCTCCAGCCGGTCGCGGTACGGCGCGAAATCGGCCCCGACCGCGCCGAGCAGCAGGGGGCGCAGCCCGAGCGAACCCAGGCCGAAGGCGATGTTGGCCGCGGTGCCGCCGCGCCGCACTTCGAGGTCGTCGACGAGGAAGGACAGCGACACATGGGCCAGCTGGTCGGGCAGCAGCTGGTCGGCGAAGCGCCCGGCGAAGGTCGTCAGATAGTCGGTGGCGATGGAACCGGTGACGGCGATGCGCATGACGGCGCTCTCTCCTGAGGCTCGGCGGGCCCGCTCGCGGCGTACTCGGGCGTTCCCCGGAGGTTCCGGTGGATCTCGAGCGTGGCGGTGGACCGGTTGAGGGTGATGTAGTGCAGGCCGGGCGCGCCTTCGGCGAGCAGCCGCCGGGCCATGGCCGTGGCATGGTCGACGCCGATGCGGTGCCCGGCGGCCGCGTCGCCGCGGGCCGCCTCCAGCCGCCGGGCGAGGTCGGCGGGGAAGCGGGCGTTACTGAGCTCGGCGAAGCGGCGGATCTGCCGGGCGTCGGTGGCGGGCATGATCTCGGGAATGATCGGGATGTCGCAGCCCGCGGCGGCGACCCGGTCGCGCAGCCGCAGATAGTCCTCGACGTGGAAGAACATCTGGGTGACGGCGTAGTCGGCGCCCGCCCGGCACTTGGCGACGAAGTGCCGGATGTCGCTCTCCCAGTCCGGCGAGCGCGGATGGCGCTCGGGGAAGGCGGCCACGCCGATGCTGAAGTCGCCCATGGCGCGGATCAGTTCGACGAGCTGGGCGGCGTGCCGGAGTCCTCGCGGGTGCGGCGTCCAGGGGCCTTGCGGGTCGCCCGGCGGGTCACCGCGCAGCGCCAGTACGTCCCGGACCCCGGCATCCGCGTACTGGCCGATGATGTGGCGCAGCTCGGTGACGGAGTGCCCGACGGCGGTGAGGTGGGCGACCGGGCGCAGGGTGGTCGCCGCCGCGATCCGCCGGGTCATCTCCACGGTGCGGTGCCGGGAGGAGCCGCCCGCGCCGTACGTGACGGAGACGAAGGCGGGCGCGACCGCCTCGACCCGGCGGATCGCCTGCCACAGCGTTCGCGTCCCCGCCTCCGTACGGGGCGGGAAGAACTCGAAGGAGTACGAGGGGTGCCCGCCGGCCAGTACCTCACGGAGGCCCGGCCGGGTGAGCGCCTCACGGAGGCCCGGCCGGGCGGGACCCGCCCGCTCCGGCCGGGCCGTGGGGCTCGTCATGCGGCCGCGCCGTCGTCGTCGCCGAACTCCGCCCGCCCCGGCCCCTGTTCCACGAACGATCGCATACCGGCAGTACGGTCCGGCGTCGCGAACAGCCCGGCGAACAGGGCCCGTTCGATCTCCAGGCCGGCCGTCAGATCGGTCCGGGTGCCGCGGTCGACGGCGGCCTTCGCGGCCCGCAGGGCGTACGCGGGCCCCTCGGCGAAGCGCCCGGCCACCGCCATCGCCTCGGCCACCACCCGGTCGTCCGGCACGACCTGGTCCACCAGCCCGATGCGCAGGGCCTCCGCGCTGTCCACCGCGCGCCCGGAGAGGACCAGCTCCTTGGCGCGGCCCAGGCCGACCAGCCGGGGCAGCCGCTGGGTGCCGCCCGCGCCGGGAATGACGCCGAGCTTGATCTCCGGCAGCCCGAACCGGCTGCTCTCACCGCAGATCCGCAGGTCGGCGGTGAGCGCCAGCTCGCAGCCGCCGCCGAGCGCGGCACCGGCGACGGCCGCGACGACCGGCTGCGGGATGTCCGCCACGGCGGTGAAGGCGGCCTGCAGCCGGGCCGAGTGGTGGATCATGTCGGGGTAGCTCATGGCCGCCATCTCTTTGATGTCGCCACCCGCCGAGAACATCCGCGGCCCGCCGACGAGGACGACGACCCGGACGTCCCGGCGGGATGCCGCCTCGTGCGCGGCCCGCTCCAGGTCGGCCTGGGCGTCGCGGTCCAGCGCGTTCACCGGCGGCCGGTCGAGCAGGATGCGGCCGATCCCGCCGGCGACCTCCAGCCGGACCGCGGCAGACGAGTGGGTCACGCCCACAACGGACGAGTGCGTCATGCCCACAGCAGACCTCCATTGACCTCCAGCACGTGCCCGTTGACATAGGTGGCCTCCTCGGAGGCCAGATAGACGGCGGCGTCCGCGACCTCGTCCGCGCGCCCGGGGCGGCCCAGCGCGAACCGGCGCCGGTAGGCCGACCAGACCCGCTCGTTGTCGGTCAGGTCGCGGCCCATGCCCTCGTCGACGATGCCCGGCGCCAAGGAGTTGACGAGGATGCCCTTCGGGGCCAGTTCCATCGCCGAGACCCGGGTGAACATCTCCACGGCGGCCTTGGTGGCGCAGTAACCGGCGGCGCCGATGGCCACCCGGGTGGCCATGCTGGACGAGAGGTTGATGATCCGCCCTGCCGCCTGGGCCGCCATGTACGGGAGGACGGCGTGCGTGCACAGGTACACGCCGTTGAGGTTGGTGGCCACCATCTCCTGCCAGGCGGCGGGCGCGAGCCGGCCGATCTTGCCGTCCCGGCTGACGCCGGCGTTGGCGACCAGGATGTCGATCCGCCCGAAGGCGTCCGCCGTCTCCCGCATCAGCTTGCCGACCGAGTCCTCGTCGGTCACATCGGTGTAGCAGTACCGGGCGCGGCCCTGCGAGTTCTCCAGGAGGGTGTCGATGTCGTGCGGGTTGCGCGCGGCGCACATCACCGACGCGCCCTCGCGCAGATACCGTTCGGCGATCGCCCGCCCGAGTCCCCTGGTGCCGCCGGTCACCACCGCGACCTTGCCGTCCAGCCTCATCCGCCCCACCTCACTTGATGACCTCACTTGATGTCACGGGCCGTGCCCAGTTCGTCGAATGCCGAGCCGCAGCTGCGGCACAGGAAGGGCGTACGGCACACGCTGCCGCCGAACCGCCCCATGCTTTCCACCACGCCGGAGCCGCAGTACGGGCAGCGGCGCAGCTGTACGGTGGGCGCCTCGGCGCCCGCCGCTCCGCGGCCCGCGACGCCGTAGCCGCAGCCGCGCAGCGCCCGCAGCCCGCGTTCCGACACGTGCTCGGCCCGCCAGGCGCCCGGCTGCCACTCGATGCCCACGGCCGCCGAGGGCAGGACCGTGGCGACCGCCGCACGCACCGCGCGCTCCATCGCCGTCCGCCCCGGGCACGCCGTCCGGGTGGGGGCGAGCACGATGTCGACCGCGTCGCCGCGCACGGTCAGCGAGCGCAGCACCCCCAGGTCGGCAAGGGTCACATCGATCTCGGGGTCCCGGACCGCGTGCACCGCTGTGCGCACCCGGCCCGCCGTGTCGTCCGCCGCCGTCACAGGAACGCCCCCTGCCGGTACTGGGCGCGTACCGTCCGCAGCTCGGCGAGCACCTCGCCGAGGCCGGGGGAGGCGTCGCCGGTGACCCGGCCGTGCGGGCGCGCCGGGAGCGCGGGGACCAGGGAAGGCGGCAGGCCGGCGTCCCGGACCAGGTGCTGGAACCGCTCGGTGAGCGCGTCGGCGGGGACCTCCGCGGGGCCTCCCGGAGCGGTGTCCGCGCCCGGCGCGGCGAGGGCCGGCTCGCCGAAGAGGCCTGCGGCTTCCCGGCCCGCGGTGGCCAGGGCGGCCGCCATGTCCTCGGTCCGCCC